>JAQNCU010000396.1 GCA_029077775.1 Acidocella sp.
ACGGCTAAGCGCCTCTTGTCGGATGCTTAGAGTGCGATGACATTGGATGCGCTCGCTATGCGTGCGCATCCAATGTCATCGCACTCTACTTCTTTGATTTAGAGGCGGATTCAGACATTATAGTAATTCCATTTAAGAATGTGACGCTATTAGCTCGTCTACGGATTTTCCGGAGAAGATTCTCTTGCGTTTGAGGATGGCGAAAGCCTTCTCGATTGGGTTGAAGTCCGGAGAGTACCTGGGCAGCGGCAACAGTTTGTGACCGTGTTCGGTGAGCATTTCGGCGATTTTTGGCTTGTTATGAAAGGGCGCATTGTCCATGACGACCAGGCTTTGCGGCCTGAGGGTGGGCAACAGCATTTCCTTAATCCATGCTGTCACCGTCAAATGTGTGCAGCTTGTCTTGAACAACATGGGCGCGATCCAATCCTTGCCCCGTTGCGCCATGATGAGATTGGTCCGTTTATGATTGTTGCCGGTGATTTTACCAAAGACCTTGTTGCCCCGACTTGCCCAACCATGCGGCCGATGAACATTGGCCTGGAAACCGCTCTCATCAAAATAAACAACATCTTTCCAGCCATGAACGGCCACCCAGGCGCGCAATTGGCGTAGAAATGTAATTCTTTCTTCGCAACGACATTCACAATACCGGGTCGTTTTTTTTAGTGATGGCCAATTTTTTCAACGCAACCCAAATCGCGTTGATCGTCACGCCAAAATGCGCCGCCCTTTCCCGCAGCAATGCCTCCGGAAAGTCGCGCACATGAGCCGAAAGGGACGTCTTATCCAGCTTGCGTCTGCGCTCTTTGGCAGGTCTCGGGCGCAAATCCGGCGCACCAAGCCAGCGATAAAGGGTTGGCCGGCTGACCTGGAATAAGCGGGCCGCTTCCGTCCGCCCGCCGCCTCCACGCACATAGCTGACAACACGCTCACGTAAATCAACGCTATAGCTCATCATTCGCCCCCCACAAGGTGGCAAATATTAGCGCGTAATATTATTAATGTGAAGCACTATAGCACAAATCCGCATGGTTTGTGTCAGCTTCGGAAGGGGCAAAGAATGATTTATAGGAAGGAAAAAAATTCCAGAATTGACACGCGAAATCGATACGCTAACATTGGAGAAATACTCCGGCGCCGCCGATTATTACGCGCGTCAGCACTGGAACCATATATAGTCGCCCGTGAAGAACGCGTAACCATCTGAATTACTTTTGGAATCTGATGTTTTGGTGCTGTTTGGATTGCCAGAAACATCGTGTTTTCTGGCTTTTTTCTGGCAATTTGATTCGGCGCGGCGTGTTATGATTCTCTGCCTTTGGAACGTTTTTGGGGGCACGAATGCGACCAAAGGAACCTCGCGATAGCGGCCAGCATGACCTGCTTCGCTCACGGCTCGATCAGATCATCGACACGGGACACGCGCTCGCCAAACTGGCGCGGATCATCGATTGGGACTTTCTCAGCCAGCAACTCGGCGCCGTTTATACCGATCAGTCGGGCCGGCCGCCGTTGCCGACGCGGCTGATGGCGGGTTTGGCAATCCTAAAGTACATGCACGATCTTTCCGATGAAGCCTTAAGCGACCGCTGGCTGGAGAACCCGTATTATCAATATTTCTGCGGCCAGGAATTCTTCTGCCACAAGCTGCCGTTTGACCGCTCCTCGATGACCCGCTGGCGCCAGCGCATGGGCGAGGGCCGGCTGGTGGCACTGCTGCAAGAAAGTCTGGCCGCGGCAATGCGCACGGGTGCCGCCAAGCCGGCGGACTTTACCCGCGTGATCGTTGACACCACCGTGCAGCCAAAGGCGATTGCCCACCCAACCGACGCCAAACTTTTGTTCCGCGCGCGCGAGCACCTGGTCCGCCAGGCCAAGCGGCACGGTGTGGTGCTGCGCCAGTCTTATCAGCGTGTCGGCAAGATCGCGCTGATCCGCCACCAACGCTACGCGCATGCCAAGCAATTCAACCGTGCCAATCGGACGATGAAAACTTTGCGAACGCAGCTCGGCCGGGTGCTGCGCGACATTCGCCGAAAAATCAAAGACAACGAAGATTTGACCGCCGCTTTTGCAGCAAAGCTGGCGCTCGCCGCGCGCGTGCATGCGCAACAGCCCAAGCAGCGCGGCCAGAAAATTTTCAGCCTGCACGCACCGGAGGTGGAGTGCATCGGCAAGGGCAAGGCCCACAAACCTTACGAATTTGGCGTCAAAGTCTCGGTCGCCACACCAATCCAACGCTGCAAGGGCGGCCAGTTCGTCGCCCATGTCGCGGCATTGCCGGGCAACCCGTATGACGGCCACACGCTGGCCAAGGTGGTCCCAGAAATCACCCGGCAAATCGGCGTCAGCTTGCAACGCGTCATCGCCGATGCCGGATACCGCGGCCATAACGCGCCCAAAGGCCAGGGCCTGAGCGTCTTCACCTCCGGCCAAAAACGGGGCGTGAACGACAAGATCAAACGCGAACTCCGCCGACGCTCAGCGGTCGAGCCGGTCATCGGCCATCTCAAATCAGGTCACAGAATGGACCGCAACCACCTCAAAGGCCGCACCGGCGACGCCGCAAACGCCATGCTCGCCGCAATCGGCTACAACTTCCGCCTCCTGATCACATGGATCACCCTTCTTTGGGCCTTCATCCAGACCGTCATTCAAGGCAATGCGAAGACCCAATTTGTCTGAAGTCAGCGTTCTTCACGGACGACTTATTCGAATGAGTCATCGAATGTCTCTTCAAATCATGAGCTGAAATGTTTTTGCCGGGTAAAACACACTCTCACTTTGCCTGAGTGAGCAATTTCAATCATCTTATGTGAACCCTTTGGTTCAATTCGGATGATTATTGCTTTAGACAAACTTGGTGCGGCGCACCAGCAAGCGT
>JAQNCU010000397.1 GCA_029077775.1 Acidocella sp.
AGAGTTCAAGCGCATCGCCATGCGGAGTGACAAAACAGACCGCTCCTTCAAGGCAATGGTCTACCTTACCGCAGCAGTCATCAATTCACGATGAATCTCAACAAGCCCTGTTAAAATTCCCAAAAAATTTGGACAAACAGCCTATTTTTTATGTTGCAATAGCGAAGGCGTTTCTCCATCGTTCTCACTTAAGAGATTGTGGTGTCTGCGGGTCGGCGTCAAGCCGCCGCGCCGTGGTCGAGAAAAAACCATTCCGTCCGTCACCTAACCGCTCGGTTTCGCGGCTGTAGTCTTTATCGCTTGAACCTATTGGAGAGATATATGTCCGCCCTTTCAGACGAAGCGAGAATTCTCGCCGAGGATACCGAAACATTGCACAAAATGGGATATGCCCAGGAGCTATCTCGCAGGATGCACGGGTTTTCAAACTTCGCCGTTTCATTCTCGATTATTTGTGTGCTCGCGGGTGGCCTGACGGCCCTGCAATCAGCCTATTGCGCGAGCGGGCCAGGCGGGGTGTTCATCGGTTGGATCGTCGGGTCGATCTTCGCACTGATCGTATCGCTCTCGATGGGCCAGATCGCCTCAGCCTATCCGACGGCAGGCGCGCTGTACCACTGGGCGTCGATTTTGGGCGGGCGATGGCTGGGCTGGACCACGGCATTTTTCAATCTGCTTGGGCTGATTTTCGAGGTCGCATCGGTCAATGTCGGCTGTTATTTGCTGTTCATCAATCTGGTGCTGGGCGGAATGTTTCATATTGATACCTCGGCGTGGGGGTTCTGGCAGCAGACTTTTGCCGTGGTGTTGATCACGGTCAGCCAGGGGTTGTTCATTCATATGGGCATCCGCACCACAACGGCGCTGATCAGTTTTTCCGGGTATTTGATATTTTTCATTACCATTGTGCTTACCATAGCGTTGTTGGCCGGAACGCAGCATTTCGATGTCTCGCGGCTTGTGACGTTCACAAATTATTCGGGTGCGCCAGGTGGTGGTGTCGTGCCGCATTCCAACAGCCTGTTCTATCTGTTCCTCATCGGGTTGCTGTTGCCGCTTTACACCATCACCGGGTTCGATGGTTCGGCGCATACATCCGAGGAAACCGTGGACGCACGGCGCAGCGTGCCGCGCGGGATCATCAATGCGGTGTTCTGGTCGTTCGCCATCGGTCTGGTGATGGAGGTCGCGATTTTGGTGGCGATCCCCGACCAGGCCAAGGCGGCGGCGCAGGGCGGCAATGTATTCCTGAACCTGCTGACAAGCCTGCCGGTTCCGGTGGCGGTGAAATGGTTGCTCTATGTCGGCATCGTGGTGTCGAATTATCTGTGCGCGATGGCGGCACTGGTTGCGACATCACGCATGATCTTCGCGTTCGCGCGGGATGGCGGGCTGCCGGGGCATAAGGTTCTGCGCCATGTCAGCAAGGCTCATCGTACACCGGTGGGCGGCATTTGGCTCGGTGCCATTCTCTCGATTGCGGCGACTTTGTACTCCCCGGCATTCGCCGCCCTCGCCGCAGGGTGTGCGATGTTCATCTATATCTCCTATGCGCTGCCGATTGGGGCGGGGCTGTTGGCGGAGGGTAAAAGCTGGACGGAATATGGGCCATTCAAGCTCGGCATCTTCTCCAAACCGTTGGCGGCGGCCACGGTTATGGGCGTTATCGTGTTGATTTACATTGGCATTCAACCGCCGAACAACATTCTGATCAGCTACGGGATCGGGCTGATCGCGTTGATGGCGGTGTTATGGTTCGGGATTGCGCGCAAACGCTTCCCCGGGCCGCCACTGACCCGCGAGGCGATCAACGCGCGGGCGGCGGAGATCGCGGCGGAGGAGATGGCTGTGCTGCAGGGCGCTGCGGATTGATGGCTGGGGCCAGCGGGTTCGTGCCCGCTGGCGGCGTGTAAAACGAGGCGGGGGCCAGCATCAGGAAAAAATGCTATGCCCCCCCTGCCCTTTCTCCGTGGATCGGCTATGACACCCGTTGCCCTCATGTTTCCGGGGGGAGAAGGGGTTATTTGATGCCGGTGCCTTATTCCGCTGAAGATTTGGAGAGCGTGTTCGACTCGAGGATTTTGACCAGCAGCCGGTTTCTGGCCGAAATGACCGATGTGACCCTGGTGGGAGAGACCATCTCCGGCACGAATCAGCTAGGCCCGCGATGGGACACCAAGATTACGCCCGTGGCGACCGGGCGGCGGGTTTCATTCGCCGAGCGCGAATGCAGCTGTGGCGAGCTGAAATGTAAGCATCTGGCGGCGACGGCCCTGAAGGCGCTGGAACTCTTTCCGGTGTTACGCAAGGCCGCACCCGCGAGCCTGATCGATACCATCATCCCCGCGCGCGACAGGCCGTTTCAACCGGCACCTTCCCGGCCCCGGCCAACCGGAAGGCGGCCCCGTGCGGCGCAGATTGCACCGGTTTTGCCCGATACGCCGGAGCCGGGTGCCACCGTCCTGGAGCGCGCGGCAACGCCCGTGCTGCGGTTGCGGCGGTTGCAGGCGCCCGATGAGTTCGGGCGCAACCGCATGATCGACGTGCTGACCCTTGATTTCGATTATGGCGGGGTGCGGGTGGATGGCGCGGATGATACGCCCTTCATCCGCGTGAAGACGGCCGGGCAGATCGCCTATATCCGCCGGGACACCGCCGCCGAGGCCACAGCGCTCGACGTTTTGCGGCCGGATAATTTTGTGCAGATGCGCGTGGCCGATGGCAAATCCGCGCGCGGGCAGCGTGTGCTGGTGTTCCGCGGGGCGGAGGCGGCGGCCATGTGGCACCATTTTGTCGCCGTGCGGGTGCCAGCCCTGACGGCGCAAGGCTGGCAGAGCAGTATCGATGCGAATTTCGGGCCGCAGCTCGCGGATAATGTGGGCATG
>JAQNCU010000398.1 GCA_029077775.1 Acidocella sp.
GCCTGGACCACCAGGCTGAGGCGGCGGTGGCCGCGCGGCTGGAGCTGATCGCGGATCATTACGCCGAACGCCGTGGCCCGGCGCGCGGCGGGGAGCAGCCCTACCGGCCCATTCCGCCCGCCCTGTTGTATCTCGACAACGCCGCGTTCACCGCCTTGTTGGCGCGCGGGCCTTGCTTCGCCTTCTCACCCTTTGGCCGCCCGGATGGGGCTGCGGGCGTGGATTTCGGGGGCCGCCCCGGCGTGATCCTGGCCGGGCAGGGTATCGCCGCGTTTGATGGCTTTGCGGAATTGCGGCCGAAATGGGCGGCGTCCGGCCGGGTTGTGGTGCTGGCGGCGTGGAGCAGCGGCTCGCGCGAGCGGGTGACGCTCATGCTGCGCGAGCATGGCATTACGCAAATCCGCCCCGTTTCCCACGCCGATGAGGCGCGGGCACTGCCCCCTGGCACCGTGGCCCTGGCAATTCTGGGGCTTGAGCGCGGGTTCCTGACCGACCGCATGGCGCTGGTGGCGGAACAGGATCTGCTCGGTGCCCGCATCGCAAGGCCGCCCAAACGCCGCAAGCGCGCCGACCAGTTTATCGCCGATGCCACCGAGATCGCCGCCGGGGACCTCGTGGTGCACCAGGACCACGGCATTGGCCGGTATGACGGGCTGGAGACCGTAACCGTGAACGGTGCCGCGCATGATTGCCTTAAAATTCTCTATGATGGCGGCGATAAATTATTCCTGCCGGTTGAGAATATCGACCTGCTGTCACGCTTCGGGCAGGAGGGCGACGGGGTCAGCCTCGACAAACTCGGCGGGGCCTCATGGCAGGCGCGCAAGGCCAAAGCCAAAAACCGGATCCAGGACATGGCCGCCGGGCTCATCCGTATCGCCGCTGAGCGGCTGATGCGCGAGGCCCCGCTGCTGGCCCCGGATGACGGCGCGTTCGCTGAATTCTGTGCGCGGTTTCCCTATACCGAGACCGAGGATCAGGCCAAGGCCATCGCCGATGTGCTGGAGGATTTCGCCGCCGGCCGCCCGATGGACAGGTTGATCTGTGGCGATGTCGGGTTCGGCAAGACCGAGGTTGCGTTGCGCGCGGCCTTTGTCGCGGCCTTGGCGGGCACCCAGGTGGCCGTGGTGGTGCCGACAACGCTGCTCGCGCGCCAGCATTTCCGCGCCTTTTCGGCACGGTTCGCGGGACTGCCCGTAAAGGTCGCGCAGCTCTCACGCATGGTCACCGCGCGGGATGCCAACGCGGTGCGCGCGGGCCTGGCCGATGGCAGCATCTCTATCGTCATCGGCACCCATGCCTTGATGGCCAAATCCGTCAGCTTCGCCGATCTCGGGCTGTTGATCGTGGATGAGGAGCAGCATTTCGGCGTGGCGCATAAGGAACGCCTGAAGCAGCTAAAAGCCGATGTGCATGTGCTCACCCTCACCGCCACGCCGATCCCGCGCACGTTGCAACTGGCGCTGACCGGTGTGCGTGACCTCTCATTGATCACCACCCCGCCAGTGGACAGATTGGCCGTGCGCACCTTTATCATGGCGTTCGATTCGCTCGTGATCCGCGAGGCGATCGCGCGCGAGAAATTTCGTGGCGGGCAGATATTTTGCGTGGTGCCGCGCATCGAGGATCTGGAGCCGATGGCGGCGAGGCTGCGGGAGATCGCACCGGATATCAAAACCATCATGGCGCATGGCAGGCTCGCCCCCACCGAGCTTGAGCGCGTGATGACCGAGTTCGGCGAGGGCAAATACGATGTGTTGCTGGCCACCAACATCGTGGAATCCGGGCTCGACATGCCCGCGGTCAACACGCTGATCATCTACCGTGCGGACATGTTCGGGCTTGCCGGGTTGTACCAATTGCGCGGGCGCGTGGGGCGCGGCAAGCAGCGCGGCTATGCCTATCTCACCTGGCCTGTGCATCACCGCCTGAGTGCTGCGGCGGAAAAACGGCTGGAGGTGATGCAGACGCTCGACCAGCTCGGCGCCGGATTCACGCTCGCCAGCCACGATCTCGATCTGCGCGGGGCGGGCAATCTGCTGGGCGATGAGCAATCCGGCCATATTCGCGAGGTCGGGATCGAATTGTACCAGCAAATGCTGGAAGACGCCGTGAACGCCATCCGCGCCGAGGGCAACGCGAAAAAACCCGTGGAGCGGGACTGGACGCCGAACATCAATCTCGGCCTGCCTGTGATGATCCCCGAGAGCTATGTCAGCGATCTGCCCGTGCGCCTGGGGCTGTACCGGCGCATCGGGGCGCTGACCTCGGATGTTGAGAGCGAGGCGCTGGCCGCCGAGCTGGTGGACCGGTTCGGCAAACTGCCGGTCGAGGTGGAAAACCTGTTGGAGACAGTGGCGCTGAAGCGCGCCTGCCGTGAGGCCGGGGTGGAGAAACTCGATGCTGGGCCCAAGGGCATGGTGATCAGCTTCCGCCGTAACGAGTTCAACAACCCCGGCGGCCTGATCGCCTGGATCGCCTCGCGTGGCGGCACGCTGAAAGTTCGGCCCGACCAAAAGCTGGTGGTGGCGCGTGATATGGCGGTGAATGCGCGCGCGGGCATTGCCCGCGACGTGCTGGGCAATTTGCAGCGGCTGGCGAATTTACAGGACGCGGCCTGAGCGCGATTAGAGCATCGACGTCCAGTAATCATAGGTGCAGCTGAGCGGGGCGGGGCTGTCGGGGTGTTCGTTGGCAACCACGGCGCTCGCGACCTTGCCGGTGGCGACCGACTGCCCGACGCTGTTGAGGGCATTATACACCGTGCCATGGTTACCGCCCGCCACAGTGGAGGCAAAATTGCTGACCTTGGACCTCTCAAGAGCCTGGCAGGCATTCACGCTGCCGCCCGCGATCATGGGCACGATAAAGAATATCGCCAC
>JAQNCU010000034.1 GCA_029077775.1 Acidocella sp.
TTGTTTGCGGCACCGTCACCGATCCGCAAGATGCCTCTGAACATTTCTGAAGACCGGTTGGCGGGCGGTCTTGATCTACCCGCGACATTGGCCACAGGCCGCCCAATTTTCGCGCCCGGGCTCCTCGCTGAAGCGTCCGGCGGGGTCGTTCTGGTCGCGATGGCCGAGCGCCTGTCGCCCGGCATTGCCGTACGCCTTGCCTCAGCGATGGATGCCGGGACCGGCATGGCCGAAAATGCCGGGACCGGCATGGCCGAAGATGCCGGGACCGGCATGGCCGTGATCGCGCTCGATGAAGGGGCTGACGAGACGGAATCGGCACCGGCGGCGCTTGTCGACAGGCTGGCCTTCACGGTCCATGAATTCCCCGGTGAGACCCCCTGGCCTGACCATCACCGGATCGCCGCCGCCCAAGGCCGCCTGGCCGCGGTGCAAACGCCGGAGGCGGCGTTCGGGCAGTTATGCGCCCTGGCGTCGATGTTCGGCGTCGGGTCGTTTCGGGCCGTGCTGTTGGCGCATCGCGCGGCGCGGGCGGCGGCGGCGTTTCGCGGCGAATTGATGATCGACGAGGCCGATATCGCGCTGGCCGCCCGGCTGGTGCTGAAGCCGCGTGCCACGTTAACGCCGCAGACCGACACACCACCCCAGCCGGAGCCAGAGCCGGAAGAGGCGCAATCCCCGATGCCCGAGGGGGAGACCGAACGCCCCATCGCGCCCCTGGAGGATAAAATTGCTGCGGCCGAGACCGCGATGCTGCCACCTGATCTGCTGGCGGCATTGCTGGCTGAGGCCGGCCCACGCCGTGTGACGCGCGGGGCCGGGGCGGCTGGCAACAGCCATAGCCAGAAACGAGGACGCCCGCTCGGCGCGCGGCCAGGGCGGCTTTTGGGCGGGGCGCGGCTCAGCCTGCTGGATACGCTGCGCGCTGCCGCACCCTGGTCGCGCCTGCGTGCCCGCAACAGGCCGGGCGATACGCGCCGGATTATTGTGCGGCCAGAGGATTTTCACATCCGGCGGTTTAAGGAGCAAACCAGGCGGATCGCGATTTTTGCGGTCGATGCCTCAGGCTCCAGTGCGCTGAACCGCCTGCCGGAAGCCAAAGGGGCCATCCAGCTTTTGCTCGCCGATTGCTATATCCGGCGCGATGAGGTCGCTTTGCTCGCATTTCGTGGCAAGACCGCCGCGTTGCTGCTGCCGCCGACCCATGCGCTGGCCCGTGTTCGCCGGGCCCTGGAGGCACTGCCCGGTGGCGGGCCAACGCCGCTGGCGAGCGGGATCGCCGCCGGTTTGCGGCTGGCGCAGGCCGAGCGTCGGGGCGGCAAAATACCGTTGCTCGTGGTGCTGACCGATGGCGGAGCCAACATCGCGCAGGATGGCACGCCCGGGCGAGCCACCGCGGGGCGTGAGGCTTTGGCCGTCGCCACAGCCTGCCGGGCGCTCAAAATCCCGGCTTTGGTGGTCGATACAGCACCGCGCCGCCAGGCCTTCGTCCAGCAGCTCGCGGCGGAAATGGGCGGACGTTATATGCCGTTGCCTTATGCGGATGCGAAATCCTTGAGCCGGGCGGTCAATGAATTTGGAGGGCCACATGCAGGCATCCGGGCGTAACCTCGCGGCCGAGCAGGCCGCATCGCCCAAGCCACGGGCCGGGCAACCGGATTGGGCGCGTGATGGGTGGGATTGGCCGAATCGTGGGGCCAGCCGGTTTGTGCATGTGGCCGGGCAACGCTGGCACGTGCAAATAGCGGGTGATGGCCCGGTATTGCTGTTGTTGCACGGCACCGGGGCGGCGACGCATAGCTGGCGGGATATGCTGCCCAGGCTGGCGCAGCATTTTACTGTGGTGGCACCCGACCTCCCCGGCCACGGGTTTACCAGCCGTCCCGCTGATGGCGATATGTCGCTGCCTGGCATGGCGCGAGGCGTGGCTGGGTTGCTGGCCGCGCTGGGAATGGCGGTTGATTTTGCCGCCGGGCATTCCGCCGGGGTGGCGATCCTGGTGCGCATGTGCCTGGACGGCATGATCGCGCCGGGTTGTGTAGTGTCCCTCAACGGGGCGATGCTGCCCTATGGCGGCGCGGCAAGCGCATTGTTCGCACCGCTCGCTCGGGGGATCGCGCGTAATCCACTGCTCCCGGTGTTATTCGCGTGGCGCGCCGCTGATACCAAAGTGGTCGAGCGCCTGTTGCGCGCCACGGGCTCAGCCTTGGACCCGATAGGGCTGAAATTCTACGCCCGCCTGGCCCGCCACAGCGCCCATACCGGTGCCGCCTTGGCGATGATGGGAAATTGGGAACTGACAAGCCTGGTTGCGGCGTTGCCGACATTACCCACGCGGCTGGTGCTGGTGGTGGGCGAGAATGACCGGTCCATTCCGCCCGGCGATGCGAAAAAACTTCAGGCGATTTTGCCAACGGCGGAGATCATCAGCCTCCCCGGTCTCGGCCATTTGGCGCATGAGGAAAAACCGGTGGCATTTTCGGATTTGATCCGCGAGCATTGCCGGTGAACGCCCTGCCGCCGCCGGGGCGCTTATCGACCGTAATGGAAAACGGTGAAGCTGTTCATGATCCACGCCCCCATGCTGTGGTCATCGGCAGCGGTTTTGGCGGTCTGGCCGCCGCCATACGGGTGGGCGCGCGCGGCTATCGCGTGACCGTGCTGGAGCGTCTTGCAGCGCCGGGGGGCAGAGCCTCGGTCTTTCGCCAGGATGGGTTTTGCTTCGATGCCGGGCCGACGATTATCACAGCACCTTTTTTGCTGGAGGATTTATGGGCGCTGGCCGGGCGCAATTTCGCCAGCGATATCGACCTGATTTCGGTCTCACCCTTCTACCGGATCAAATTTGCCGATGGCGCAATGTTTGATTGTTCGGCGGATGCCGCCGCGATGCGCGAACAGGTGCGGCGTCTGGCCCCGGATGATCTTCGGGGATATGAAAAATTTGTCGCCCTGAGTGAGCGAATTTATAATATCGGGTTTGAGAAGCTGGCGCATAAGCCGTTTGGCTCCTGGGTTGATATGCTGCGCATTCTGCCTGATCTCGTGAAGCTCGCGGGGTATCGGAGTGTGTCGGGGCTGGTGAATGGCTACATCCGTGATCCGCGCTTGCGCATCGCGCTCAGCTTTCATCCCTTGCTGGTTGGTGGCAATCCGCTGAACACCAGCGGCATTTATTGCCTGATCTTGTACCTTGAGCGCAAATTCGGCGTGCATTTCCCGCGTGGCGGTACCGGTGCGCTTGTCTCGGGCATGGTCCGTTTGATCGAGGGGCAGGGAAATCGCCTGCGCATGAACGCCGGTGTCGAGGAGATATTGGTGACGGACGGCAAGGCATCCGGCGTGGTGCTGGAAACCGGCGAGAGAATCGCCGCCGATATCGTGATCTCGAATGCCTGTGCGGCGTTTACCTATCAACATTTGCTGCGCGGGCATAAACGCCGCCGTTGGACCGATAAAAAGCTCCGGCGCGCGAAATATTCGATGGGGTTGTTTGTCTGGTATTTCGGCACCAACCGTCAATGGCCGGATGTGCCGCATCATTCCATTCTGCTCGGGCCGCGCCATGATGATTTGCTGCGAGATATCTTCGATGCCAAAATCCTGCCCGCCGATTTCAGCCTATATCTGCATCGCCCGACCGCCACCGACCCTGCATTGGCGCCGCCGGGCTGCGATGGTTTTTATGTGCTCTCCCCGGTACCAAACCTTCAGGGCAAAACGAACTGGCGCGAGGCGGCGGAGCCCTATCGGGTGGCGATTGAGGCATATCTCGACAAAACGAGCCTGCCAGGATTGCGCGGCAGCATCGTCACCTCCAAAATCATGACACCTGTTGAGTTTGAAGATAATTACCGTTCAGTCCATGGTGCTGGTTTTGGCCTGGCGCCGCGGCTGTTGCAAAGCGCCTGGTTCCGTCCGCATAATCGTAGCGAGGAGGTTGAGAATCTCTTTCTCGTCGGTGCGGGCACACATCCTGGCGCCGGTGTGCCCGGTGTTTTATCTTCCGCACGTGTATTGGACGAGGTCGTTCCCGATGCCGCCATCTTTCGCTGATCCTGCTGACATTCAAGCCTGCCGAACCATGCTCTGTTCGGGGTCGAGGAGCTTTTTTGTGGCCTCACGGTTGCTCCCCGCGCGGGTGCGTAACCCCGCCACAGCACTTTATGCGTTTTGCCGGGTGGCTGACGACCTGATCGATCTCGGGAATGACAAGCCAGCCGCGCTGACCATGCTCGAACAGCTACTGGATTTAGCATACGCGGGGCAGCCCGCGGCTGACCCGGTGAATCGCGCCTTCGCCGCGACACTCGCGCAGTTTCAAATTCCAAAAACATTGCCCGCGGCGTTGCTTGAAGGTCTGGCCTGGGATGCGCAGGGCCGTCATTACGCAAGTTTCGGTGATTTGCTCGATTATGCCGCGCGCGTGGCCGGGTCCGTGGGTGTGATGATGGCCTTGTTGATGGGCGTGCGTGAGGCTGGCGCCCTGGCCCGCGCCGCCGACCTCGGCATCGCCATGCAGCTTACCAACATCGCGCGCGATGTCGGGGAGGATGCCGCCGCGGGCCGCTTGTTTCTGCCGCTAGACTGGATGGCCGAGGCCGGTATCGATGCCCAAGCCTTTCTCAAGGCACCGCAATTCTCAAGCGCACTCGCCGGTGTGGTTCGCCGTTTGCTCGATGAGGCAGGGTTGCTTTACGCCAGGGGCCGCGCGGGGCTGGCCAGCCTGCCATTGGATTGCCGCCCCGGTATCGCCGCTGCCGCCCGCATCTATCAGGCCATCGGCGCGCGCATCGCCGATGCAGGCTATAATTCCATCACGCAGCGCGCACATGTTTCGGGCCGCGCGAAGGCCATGATCGCGGGCCGCGCATTGTCTGATTGTATCGCCACCGGGCAGATGAACAACATGACCACCCTGCCCGCCAATCTGTTTCTCATCACCGCCGCTGCCGTAGAGATCACCGCCGAGCCAACAGCGATTATCAAATTGCTCACGATGTTCGAGCGTCTGGAGCGATCTCAGCGCGAGGCCGCGTCGGGTATTGCGGCGTGACCAGCCATCTTGGTGCCCTGCTGGATTGGAGCTTCGCGGATTTGATCTTCCTCGGCATCGGCATTCAGCAATATGTTTCGATCTCCCGCGATCTGAAACGCACCAAAGCACGCGAGCGTGCCGATGCCGACGCAGACACGCAATCAGCGCCGGAAGAACGACTGTAAAAAATGCACCGGTTTCTGATCGGCATTGTTATTCTGGGTGTTGTGAATTTCGCCGTGTTTTTTATCGTGACGCTGCGACTTGGCGGCTATGCTTTGGGTGGGGGCTATGCGACGGGGGGACAGTATTTCCTCGCCAGCCACGGGCACTACACGCAGGTCACACGGGCGGTGTTTACGTATAGCCGCTGGCATAACTATAGCCTGTTCATAACACAACCAGCGGCGATGCTGGCGGGATGGCAGCTCGCACGGATGCGGCGAAGCTAAAGCTATATCCGATCAGGTTGACTTAACGAGACGACCTGATCGGATAAAATTGCTCGCAAAAATACTGTTAGAGGTTTTCCGTTTGATCGGAAAACGCTCTAGCTTATCCCCGACGTGGCATACGGAACGGTAGCATCATTTGCACCCATGGCTTGGTGAAGCGGTCGAGGTCGAGGGATTCCTGCACACAGGTCACGCGCTCGCCCCGCAGCGATGTCGAGATCAGCGAGCGCGCGTAAAACGGGGCATCCTCCAATGTTTTTATCACACTCACCGGCGCGCCCTCATCGGCGCGGATCTGGCGCGCGACACGCCATTTTGTGCGCGGCAGATCGCGCGGTGGCGGCGGTGTGAAATGATGGGCCGTGCCATCGGTGGCCATGCAGAGTGACAATGCGTGACTGGTGCCATCCCGCCGCTTCACATCGTAGAGGATTTTGTTGCCGCCGCGCGACCAGTGCCAACTGGAAAAATCCTGGGCAAGAGGCCGATCACCATCATTCGTGTCGAAATACGCGGCGCCCGACCAGGACAGGTCCGGTTGATCGAATTTGACTTCGATCCGCGCGCAGGGCGCGAGAGGCTGCCATCGATGACGCCCGGCGGCATCGAGATCGAAAGGCTGGGATTGCAGGGGTCCCGGCGTGAGACGGAAATGCCCGCGAAGGCGGCGCGGCATTGGCGCGCAAATTTCGGATATCTCAGCCTCAAGCCCATGCCCGTCCCATCGCAGCGTGCTCGGCCCCAGGGTGAACTGATCGGCTTTGCGCATTAAGTGCCCGGCCCCACGCTCGGTCATCGCCCAGTAGCCGCCTTGTGGCTGGTACAACACCATATTCATCGCGCAATGCTGTGCCGGGTCGGCTGGTGATTTGCGATTTGCCCAGGCGTAATAGGGCGAGAACACGCTCCCGATGAAGGCGATGAGCGTTAATGCGTGGCGGGAGTCATCGCTGATTGCATCGACATACCACCAGGCATAACCGCCCGGCGGGATGTCTCGGTCAAAGCCAATGAAGCCGCGTGGCGGCCTGAGAGTGCCGCCATGGGTAGCCCCGGACCCGGATGTACCGAGCCGCCCGCCAGATACAGGCCCGGCAGGCGTGTCGCACTCCCCGGACGGGCGAAGGAATCCCGCCATCCCACCAGGCTGCGCCCGTACAGGGCCCCGTTGCTCCCCGGAAATGCCTGGCTGAATTGTTGCGGCCCGGTCGGGACCACATGATCCAGCATCAACGCCATTCCACAGTCGCGCAATTTCCGCAGGGTCACGGTCAGACATGCTTGCACCTCCTCAGGCGATGGCTGGCTGCCCGGTGCCGCGTTCACCAGAATGAAGAACCTGTCGCCTCCGGGCGCGCAAACATAGATTGTGGGATCGATGGGCAGTTTCCCGGCGGCGAGTGTAGCGAATTCCGCTTGATAATCGGCGGCGAAAAACACGTTATGATGCGCCGCCGCCGCGCCGGTGAGCGTGCCGGTGGCGCACCAGGTCTGCGCTGAGAGTGAAGGCTGTGCCCGCGCCATCATGCCCGCCACGGCATCCCGCGCGCGGGCACCCAATAACCCGCCATTTAGCGCGCCAAGTTCGACATTCGCGATCACCGCATCGGCGTCATGCACCTGACCGTCAGCCAGTTGGATGCCTGAGGCGCGGTTACCGCGCACCATCACCTGGGCCACGCGCGCGCCGTAATGAAACCGCGCGCCGTTGGTCCGGGCCAAAGACTCGATGGCGGTGGCCAGACGGTACATCCCGCCTTCAATACGCCAAACGCCCTGTTGCTCGGCATGGGCGATGAGCATCAGGGTCGCGGGCGCGAGAAACGGCGACGACCCGCAATAGGTTGCATAGCGCGCAAAAAGCTGGCGCAGCCTTTCATCCTTAAAATACTTACCCAATTCGTTCCACAGCACCGCGAACGGCGAAATGCCCCACAAACCCGGCCCCGCGCCACGAACCAGGCCGCTTAAGCCTGGTTGGGGAACCTGCATGAAATGGCCGTCGAGAATCTCGTAAATTTTTTTCGCGCGGCTTGCGAATTTTTTATAGCCTATGCCTGCCGCCTGGCCCGCGAAATCGCTGATCGCATCGATATTACGAGAGACATCGGCGAACAGATCGAGCCTGCTGCCATCCTCCCACCCGTGATGCGCGAGCCTGTCCAGCGGTAACAGCGTGATATGGTCGCTGAGAGTCGCGCCAGCCTGGGCGAAAATCGACTCAAAGACATTTCGCAGCGTGAACACCGTTGGCCCGGCATCAACGGCTGTGCCACCGACCGCAACCTCCCGCAGCTTGCCGCCGGGGGAAGGCGCAGACTCGAAAACATGCACCTCCTCGCCCGCCGAGGACAGCAGCAGAGCGGCCACAAGCCCGCCGATGCCAGCACCTATGATCGCGATTTTGCTCATATGTCGTTATTGAAATCTCTTGACCGATTGTCAACAAATATATACAAAAAAATGTGACAATAATAGTTTACACAAGATCTGCCTGGCGGCAGAAAACGCAGGTGAGGACCAGACCATGGACACCATATCGCGCATAGAAACCAGCCTGGCTCTTGCTTTTACCCGCGCCCAGGCCCCGTCCGGCCCACCCTTGCTGGCCGCTGCCATGCGTCACGCGGTATTTCCCGGCGGTGCGCGTGTCCGCGCCCGGCTTTGCCTCGCGGTTGCCTATGCCTGCGGCGATGACGAGCCCGCCGCCGCAGACGCCGCCGCCGGCGCGATCGAGCTGCTGCATTGCGCCTCTCTCGTCCATGACGATCTTCCTTGTTTCGACGATGCCGCTACACGGCGCGGCAAACCCTCGGTTCATGCGGCGTTCGGGGCGCCGCTCGCCGTGCTGGCGGGCGATGCGCTGATTGTGTTGGCGTTTCAGAGCCTCGCCTGGGGGACCGTTGGCAGCCCTATGCGGCTGGGGCCATTATTGCTGACCATCGCGCAATCCGTGGGGATGCCCAACGGCATCGTCGCGGGACAAGCCTGGGAGAGTGAGCCGAGGGCCGATCTTTCGGTCTATCAGCGGGCCAAAACCGGGGCGTTGTTCTCAGCCGCCACCGTCGCCGGTGCTGCTGCTGCGGGCGCGGACCCGCAACCATGGCGCCGCCTGGGCGATGCGCTCGGTGAAGCCTATCAGGTGGCGGACGATCTGCTGGACGCCGTGTCCACCGCAGCCGAGTGTGATAAACCCGTGGGCCGCGATACCGCGCTGGACCGCCCGAGCGCGGTGCGCGCCTATGGTATCGACGGCGCGCTGAGCCTGCTCACGAGCCTCGCCAAAGATGCGGCCGATTCCATACCGGAATGCCCGGGTGCCGCCCCCCTGCGCCAGCTTATCGCGCAGGAAGCCCACAGGCTGGTGCCCAAAAGCCTCAGCCACGCTGCGGCATAATAAGAATTTGCGCGTCTCACTGGTGATGATCGCCACGCGGATCGATGGCATGCCGTGATCGATTGGCGCGCCTGGCGTGACAGGCTCCTCGCCAGCCCGGACTTCCAGCGTTGGGCGTCGCGATTTTTTCTCACGCGCGCTGTGGCACGGCGAGACGCACGGGCATTATTCGATATCTGCGCGGGATTCGTCTATGCGCAGGTTCTTGCGGCTTGCGTCGAACTGGATTTGTTTGAACGTCTGGCGGCAGGGCCGATGACCGTGGATGCCCTCGCTGCGTTTTGTGATGTCCCGGCACCCCGTCTGCGTGTTTTGCTTGAGGCCGCCGATTCCTTGCGGTTGTTGTCGGTTCGTGGCGCGTCCGTCCGGCTGGGTGTTCTGGGGGCGGCTTTGCGGGGTAACCCGGGGGTCGCGGCGATGGTAACACATCACAGATTATTTTACGCCGATGTCGCAAATCCGGTCGGACTTTTGCGCAACGAGATCGCAACGGGACTCAGCCGGTTCTGGCCTTATGCTGGCGGGATGGGAGATGCAACGGGCTATTCCGGGTTGATGGCGGCAACCCAGCCGATGATCGCCGCACAGGTGCTGGACGCTTATGATGTGTCTCGGCACGAATGCATTCTGGATGTCGGCGGCGGTGACGGGAGCTTTCTACGCGCGGCCGCCATGCGGGCGCCAAGGGCGCGGCTGCTGTTGTTCGACCTGCCGGTGGTTGCGAGCCAGGCTGAGGCTGGCTTTGCAGCGTCT
The DNA here is from genome assembly GCA_029077775.1 of Acidocella sp. Lineage (GTDB taxonomy): Bacteria > Pseudomonadota > Alphaproteobacteria > Acetobacterales > Acetobacteraceae > Acidocella. Next base: position 9,644 of record JAQNCU010000034.1, read on the forward strand.
GGCCTGGCCGGGCGGGTGCAGATATTCGGCGGTGATTTCACCACCGACGCGCTTCCCACGGGTGCCGACCTCGTCACCCTTGTGCGGGTGTTGCACGATCATGACGATGCCCACGCCTTGGTGGTGCTGCGTGCGGCGCGGCAGGCGCTGGCACCGGGCGGCACGCTACTGCTCGCCGAACCCCTGGCGGCAATGCGCGGCGCGGCACCGGTCGGCGCGGCGTATTTCGGGTTTTACCTGATGGCCATGGGAAGGGGACGACCACGATCTGCGGGCGACATCGCGGCGATGCTGACACAGGCGGGCTTCTCCACGGTGCGCCAGCGCCCCACAAGTCAACCAATGTTGACAGCCCTGATGGTCGCACAATGAAAATCGCGGGAAACCTGCCGCCCGGGTCTTTGAGGTCTCGTGATCGAGCGTCGCGGGCAGGCGAAAGCACTCCGATTAACGTAACTTTTTCTTGACATTAAATACTGTAAGATTAGTCTGACATTTGCAGGGGCAGATTCGCCATAAGACCGGGCAAGCACCGCCGGAGGGAGATTGTTTGGAAGCCAGGGCCATCATTATTCGCGAGCCGAAGCGGATCGAACTGGACCGTCTTGCGCTTAGCGTTCCGGGACCAGAGGATCTGGTGGTTGATATCGCCTATAGCGGCATCAGCACCGGTACCGAGCGGCTGTTTTGGTCCGGCGAGATGCCGGATTTCCCGGGCATGGGGTATCCCCTGGTGCCGGGCTATGAATCCGCTGGCACCGTGGTTGATGCCGGGCCAGCGCAGCGCGCCCGGGTGGGTGAATTTGTATTTGTCCCCGGTGCGGCCTGTTTTGGTCCTGTGCGCGGCTTGTTCGGCGCCACTGCCTCGCGGCTCGTGGTGCCGGCCCCGCGTGTGGTGACGGTTCCCGTTGATATGGGGGAGCGCGCAACGCTCCTCGCGCTGGCGGCCACGGCTTTGCATGTCAGCGCGAACCATGCCGCACAACCGGATTTGATCGTCGGCCATGGGGTTGTTGGGCGTCTGCTTGCGCGCATTGCGGTGCAAAGCGGTGCTTCACCCATCGTGTGGGAGACAAACCCGGCACGGCGCAACGGTACCATGGGCTATGACGTTATCGCGCCTGAGGAAAATGGCGACCGGCGCTATAAAACAATTTACGACGCCAGCGGTGACTCTAGAATCCTCGATCAACTCATCCAGCATCTGGCGCCGGGCGGTGAGATCGTGCTCGCGGGTTTCTATAACAAACTCAACTTCGCCTTTGCGCCCGCCTTCATGCGCGAGGCCCGAATACGCATTGCGGCGCAATGGCAGCCTGCGGATTTGGCGCGGCTGCTGACAATGGTTGAAAGCGGACAGATCAGCCTTGATGGGCTGATCACGCATCACGCGCCACCTGATGCCGCGGGCGAGGCGTATCGCACCGCGTTTGAAACACCTGCCTGCCTGAAAATGATTATTGATTGGAGCCCAGCATGAACGCTTCCCCCGGCCGGATTCAACCGGACATTGCGGCGGATATCTCCGCACCGACGACGGCCAAAAAGACCCAGATCATCGCGATTTATGGTAAAGGCGGCATCGGGAAATCGTTCACGCTGGCCAATCTCTCATACATGATGGCGCAACAGGGCAAGCGGGTTCTGCTGATCGGCTGCGACCCTAAATCAGACACCACATCGCTTTTGTTTGGCGGGCGCAGTTGCCCCACCATCATCGAGACATCGGCCAAAAAGAAGGCTGCCGGTGAGGCCGTGACGATCGGCGATGTCTGCTTCAAGCGCGATGGCGTGTTCGCAATGGAACTCGGCGGCCCCGAGGTTGGGCGCGGCTGTGGCGGGCGCGGGATCATTCACGGGTTTGAACTGCTGGATAAGCTTGGGTTCCAGGATTGGGATTTCGATTACGTGTTGCTGGACTTTTTGGGAGACGTGGTCTGTGGCGGCTTTGGCCTGCCGATCGCACGCGATCTTTGCCAAAAGGTTATCGTCGTCGCCTCCAACGATCTGCAATCACTTTACGTCGCGAATAATGTTTGTTCGGCGGTGGATTACTTCCGCAACCTTGGCGGCAATGTCGGCGTTGCCGGCATGGTGATCAACAAGGACGATGGCACCGGCGAAGCGCAGGCGTTTTGCGATGTCGTGGGCATCCCCATACTCGCCGCCATTCCGGCCGATGAGGATATCCGCCGCAAGAGCGCCAATTACGAGATCATCGGCACGGCTGAGAGCCAGTGGGGCGGGTTGTTCGAGGCTTTGGGGCTTGCCGTGGCAGAAGCGCCGCCTGTGCGCCCCAAGCCGCTCAGCCAGGATGGCTTGCTCGGCCTGTTCAAGGGTGAGGCGGTGGGGCGCGGCGTCACGCTAGACCCCGCGAGTTTTGCCGATATGTGCGGTGTTGAACATGTGGAGATCCCGTCGCTCGAAATCGTGTACGAGGGTTCATAAAGATGGATGGGGCCATCCCTCCCGCATCTTCCTGCCATGGCGGGCGCGAGACCATGATCGCCGCGGCCAAGGCTGCGGGCAAAAGCGATGTGCTCGCCAGGCTTGCCACCGATTATCCGCAAGGCCCGCATGACCAGCCGCAATCCATGTGCCCGGCCTTTGGCAGCTTGCGCGTGGGGTTACGGATGCGCCGTGTCGCGACGATTTTGTCAGGCTCGGCCTGTTGCGTCTATGGCCTCACCTTTACCTCGCATTTTTACGGCGCCCGGCGTTCCGTGGGCTATGTGCCGTTTGATTCAGAGACGCTGGTCACCGGCCAGCTTTTTGAGGATATCCGCAAGGCCGTGCGTGAGACCGCGCGCCCCGACGATTATGATGCCGTGGTGATCATTAATCTATGCGTGCCGACAGCCTCTGGCGTGCCACTCGACCTGTTGCCCAAGCAGATCGATGGTGTGCGGATTATCGGCATAGATGTGCCGGGCTTCGGCGTGCCGACCCATGCCGAGGCCAAGGACGTGCTGGCCGGTGCCATGTTGAAATATGCACGCCTGGAGGCCGAGCGCGGTGCTGTGGCGAGGCCACGCGCGCCGATGGCCGAGGGGCCAAAAATTTCATTGATTGGCGAATTGTTCCCCGGCGACCCGCCAGGCCTGTCAGCCATGCTGGCACCCATGGGTGTTTCGCTCGCCCCCGGGTTACCCGCGCGAGAATGGCGTGATCTGTATGGCGCGCTTGATTGCACCGCCGCCGCCGCCGTGCATCCGTTCTACACCGCGACGATAAGGGAATTTGCCGCTGCGGGCCGTAACATTGTCGGCTCGGCACCGGTAGGGCTGGATGGCACGGCACAGTGGCTGGAGATGGTTGGGCATGCCACAAATGCAACCGCCGCCGCAACTGATGCCGCCAAGGCCAAAGCCCTGCCCGCCATAAAAACGGCCTTGGATGACAACCAGATTAGCGCCCGGATGATCGTCTCCGGCTATGAGGGCTCTGAACTTCTCGTCGCGCGGCTGTTGATCGAGGCGGGCGCCGATATCCCCTATGTCGGCACGGCCCTGCCGCGTACGGATTGGAGTGCCGCCGATTGCGACTGGCTGGAAGCGCGCGGCACGCATGTGCAGTTCCGCGCCGCGCTGGAACAAGACATCGCAGCCCTGCACGATGTCAAACCAGACCTCGCCTTCGGCACCACCCCTTTGGTTCAGGCCGCCAAGGAGGCCGGAATGCCCGCGGTCTATTTCACCAACATGGTCTCAGCCCGCCCCTTATTCGGCGCGGCGGGGGCCGCGGCTTTGCCCGCCATCGTCAAGGCGCAGACAGCGGGGGCGTCGCGCTTCTCCCGGATGCTCGAATTTTTCGAGGGTGGTGCCGCATGTTAGTTCAAGACCATGACCGCGCTGGCGGCTATTGGGGCGCGGTTTATACCTTCTGCGCGGTAAAAGGCCTGCGCGTAATCATCGATGGCCCCGTGGGCTGCGAAAACCTGCCCGTGACCGCCGTTTTGCACTACACCGACGCTTTACCGCCGCATGAATTGCCGGTTGTGGTCACCGGCTTATCCGAGGAAAATTTGTCGTCGACCGGCACTGAGGGGCCGATGCGTCGCGCGGCGCTGATGGGCGACCAAAAAACCCCAGCTGTGGTGGTTACCGGTTCCATCGCTGAGATGATCGGCGGCGGTGTGACGCCTGAGGGCTCGAACCTACGGCGTTTCATCCCCCGCACCATTGACGAAGACCAATGGCAATGCGCCGAACGCGCGATGGTGTGGTTGTGGCATGAATTCGGCAACCCCAAGGCAAAACGCAAAGCGCCAGACGCAGGCGCGCCACGCACACCGCGCGTGAACATTATTGGGCCAATTTATGGCACCTTTAATATGCCCTCAGACCTCGCGGAAATTCGCCGTCTGGTGGAGGGGATCGGCGCTGCCGTCAATCTCGTTTTTCCGCTGGGCACCAATATCAAAGATATTCC
>JAQNCU010000399.1 GCA_029077775.1 Acidocella sp.
TGGAAGGCCGCGATGGGCGCGGGTTTCCGGCAAACAGGAGCATCCCATGACCCGCGAGCATGACGATACCGGCTATGAGCCGCCCCACGCATCATCACCCACCGCGCATATTCTCAGTGAACTGCAACTTTATGGCTACCATCCCGGGCAGGAAGAGCCTGACCCGCGGCCCTTGCCCGAAGCCCCGCTGATCGCAGGCGCCGTTGCGGACATCTTTGACGCCTTCGTCGCCACCCTGAGCGACACACGCCTGGAGCCAGACCTCAATGAACTGCTCTGGGCCACGGTCAATCTGTTCCACCGCGCGGGAACGCGGATCGAGCGGCAGCTCGACGATAACGAGCAGGCCCAGAAACGCAGCCAGAAGGAGCAGGACGGTTCGGAGATCCGCTCGGTCGAACTGGAACGGCTGACGGCGGAAGGCCAGACATTGCTGGAACGGCGCGACTGCCTGGAATTCTTCCGCGACCAGGCCGCCGAGCAGTTTGAGCGCCACACCCGCACTGCCTGGCGTCCGCGTTCAGGCTCAATGGTTAACCACCGGGCGCTGACCGCTTCCCTCATCGACAGCCGCGACTTCATTGCCACTAAGCGCCGGGCCGAGACCGAGCCGCTGCTACCATCGGGCCCAAAAATCGCCCTCACCGGCGGGATGGAGTGCAATGACCACCGGCTGATCTGGGACAAACTGGATAAGGTGCATGCCAAGCACCCGGACATGGTGCTACTGCATGGCGGCAGCCCGAAGGGAGCCGAACGCATTGCCGCCGCCTGGGCCGATGCACGCAAGGTGACGCAGATCGCCTACCGCCCCGACTGGACCCGGCACGCCAGGGCCGCCCCGTTCAGGCGCAACGATGCGCTGCTGGATGCGTTGCCAATCGGCGTTATGGTGTTTCCTGGCACGGGTATCCAGGACAATCTGGCCGACAAGGCCAAAAACCTCGGTATTCCGGTGTGGAGCTTCGGGAATGGGGGCGCATAGAACCCAACTAATCCATGGTCATCATGATGGTCATCGCCACTATCCCCACGGTGATGACCATCGGGACGTGTCACGCAAGCATGGGCGGCGGCATCAAACCGGTGCACAGCACCCGTCTTCACCGCCACCCGCCTGGATGGGCGGGCAGGGCACGGTGCCGAACGAACAGAACACACAGCAATGTCCTGGGTTGGGGCGGAGCAGCACGCCGCAGCCTTTGCACTCGTAAAAATACTGGCACGCATCGGTTGGCATTGTCTCGGTCGCCTTAAACCCGCAATGCGGGCAGGTGAGGGTTGATTCCAAAATCACAGGTATCTCACGCATAAAGATAGCCGATCGTCAGCAGGGTGAACCCGGTTAGCAGCGCGATCAGGGTCATGCCATGCATGGCGGGTTTGGCGCACAGCCCCCCAGGGGCGCAGGCAATGGCGGCACGGCGGCGCAACTGCAGTGCGCCACCGCCGACAAGGCAAATGGCCGCGATGACGAGCAACAAGGGCCTGTGCGGTGCGGCAAGCGAGGCGATGCCGAACAGCCAGGCGGAGCCGATACCCATGGTCGCCAACAGGAAAGGCAGGCCGCAGCAGGATGCCACGCCAAATGCCGCCGCGAGGCCGCTGAAGGTTAGCAACGTTGCCCCCGTATCGCGGAGGGGACGAGAGGCAATCGGCGTATTTGGATCAGTCGGGCTTGACGGCATGCGGGCGATCTCCTGGTTGCGCCCATGAGGGCTATCCGCGCTCCTAGCATCTGTAGTAACTACAGACTCAAGCCCTGATGTGAGGTTGCCGTGAGCTATGTGATGCAAGAAGCCATGCCGATCGGGGAATTTGCTCGGCGCACAGGCTGCGCGATTGAGACGATCCGCTTCTACGAGAAAATCGCCATCCTGCCGAAGCCGCGCCGCCGCGGCCGGTACCGGCTGTACGAGGCCGCCGATATTGGCCAGCTTGTGTTCGTGCGGCGCGCGCGTGAATTGGGGTTCACCCTGGATGAAGTGCGTGAGCTGCTGCGTTTGTCGGGTGCCGGGGCCGAGGCATGCGGGGAGGTGCGGGATCTTGCCGCCGCCCATTTGGTGGATGTGCGCGCGCGGCTTGCTGATTTGCGGGCGATGGAGCGCGTGCTGGCGGATGCTGTGAGGCGTTGCGAAGCTGGTAGCGACGCCGCCTGCCCGCTGATTGAGACGCTCTCCGCGGCATGACGCTCGCCCCGCCCGGCATTACCGGGCGGAATTCATCGCGGCGCGTTTCCCGTTTTACATGCGGATATGGACACAAAAAGCGTTTACCTCGCGCGGCAGCGTCATGGATTGGCAGGGCGAGGCGCGCATCTCGACTCATCGCTTGGTTGGAATGATCGCTCGACGGCGAAGCGTATGACCATGTGCCTATCAATTCGCTTGTCCATTGACGTGAGGGCAGGAGTTGCGTCGGAGCAATCGGTTATACGCGGCTTGATGTCGCGGCATTTTCTGCAAGGCAGGTCTCGTTCATCCATCATGGATGATGCCGTTTTGATGAAAACTCCGAGTGTCGCCAAACATCTCCTGACTGCCTGCCCCAAGCCGCGCCACGCGGCCTCTCCGTGGCTGATCTGACCGAAGGACGATCGCCTTCCTGCAATGGCGGCTTCTGGCTTTTTTCCCCGGCAGCGAAGCTGCCTCCTCGCGGGCGCGGCGCTCCAAAAAAGCCAAACCCCGCCATCCTACGCTTACGCTGCGGCCGAACACGGTGCAGGCCGATCGTGCCCTCGGTCAATAGATCGCCATCGAGGCTGCGATGGTCTCGGGCTCGAAACAGCAAAGGAGATTTGACATGGCTACCATCGGAACCTTCAAGAAAGCCGGCAATGAAATCCACGGCGAAATTGTGACCTTAAGCGTGC
>JAQNCU010000400.1 GCA_029077775.1 Acidocella sp.
GCAGCGAGGCGAGGAGCTGTTTTTTGCCCGACGCATCGACGAAATGCACGCTCTGCGCCACCAATACCGGGGTGGATGCCACAGGCTCGATCGACACGCGCACCGGGTCGCGCAGCAGCCCTTCGGCCAATGACAGGATTTCCTTGGGCATGGTGGCGGAAAACAGCGCCGATTGGCGGCGCGCTGGCAAGGCGGCGACCACTTTGCGGATATCGGGCATGAAGCCCAGATCCAGCATCCGGTCAGCCTCGTCCAGCACGAAGAACTGGCATTGGTCGATCAACAGGTTGCGCGTGCTCATCAAGTCGCAAATGCGCCCTGGCGTGCCCACCACGATATCCGCCCCGCGCGACATGCGGTTGACCTGCCCTGTGCGGCCAACGCCGCCGACGATCAACACGGTGTTGAGCGCCAGGCCGGTGCCGAATTTGCGGAATTCCTGCTCGATCTGGACAGCAAGTTCACGGGTGGGGGAGAGAATAAGCGCGCGGGTGGCAAAACGCCTTGGGTGCAGCTTGTTGGCTGCCATTTGCTGAAGGATCGGCAGCGCGAAGGCGGCGGTTTTGCCGGTACCGGTCTGGGCAATGCCCAGAACGTCGCGGCCCGCGAGCCCGGCGGGCACAGCACCCGCCTGAATGGGCGTGGGGTTATGAAAGCCGCTGTTTTTCAAAGCTTGCAGGATGGGGGCGGCAAAGCCCAGGGATTCGAATGTTATTTCAGTCATGATAAAAGTCTCCGGCGCCGCAAACCTTGGGGCTTGCGAGCTTAATGTCCGGCTTCCACGCGCGATATTGGAGTGGACGGGTAAAAAACTGCCCGTGGGGGCGTCCCCGCCCCAATAGACAAACCAACCGCCAAGGCCGAATCATGAATCCGGTCGCGCATTCGCGGTCAACATGATTGTTATGCGCATGTTGCGGTGCAAAACGCAAGATTTCATGCGCATTGCCGCCATGCGCGGGTGCCCAAAACGCAACCGGGGGGCGTGAAGCCCCCCGGCTAACCCCGTGGAATGAAGGCGGTTTAATCGCCCGCCGCCGGGTGCATCACGCCCACCCGCACTGGGGTTTTCTGTTTGGCGGGTACCATCGCGGGCTTAGGCGCGGTGGCGGGCATCGCCGCCAGGATCGCGACCGAGACTGAGGCGAGATAGGGCAGAGACTGCGTGAACAGCACCACACACCACAGCCTGGTCTCCAACGTTGCCCAATGATGCCCGAACCCGACACCGAGCAGCGCGCCCCAGGTGAGCACCAGCAGCACCAGCTCCTCCCGGCTCATCACCAGACCCTGGATCAGCGCCGGGGCGTTTTTCATCTTCGGGGTGCGCAGGAATGGCAGGCTGTTGGTGAACAAACCCTTCCATACGGCCTTGCCGATGCTGTGGGACAGCGCCAGCCCCGCCACCGCCGCACCGATCCGGTCTTTGAACCCGCAGGGCACGCGGTTGGCATAAAGGGCCAGTATCTGCGCGATCTTGAAGACGAACAACCCGATGGATGGCATCATGAACAGGGCAATCGGGAATTCAAACCGCACCGGGTCCAGGATCAGCCCGGCCGACCAGGCAAGCCCCATACCCAGAAACACCAGCCCCAGCGCATCGCCCATCCAGGGCAACCAGCCCGTGATGAAGTGCCAACGCTGACCGGCGGTCAGGTCCCGGTTGAACGGGTTGAACAAGGCTGACGCATTGGCGCGCACAATCCGCATGGCGCCATAGGCCCAACGGTAACGCTGCTTGCGGAAGGCGTTGAAATCATCCGGCATCACGCCCTTGCCGAAGCTCTTTTTAGAATAAACCGCCTCATACCCGGCACGGAACAGGCGCAGGCCAAGCTGGCTGTCCTCAGTGATGCACCACTCCGCCCAGCCATTTTCGTTCACCAGGGCCGCTTTGCGCACCAGCGTCATCGTGCCGTGCTGAATGATCGCGTTGCGCTCGTTGCGGGTCACCATACCGGCATGGAAGAACCCGGCATATTCCCAGAACATCAGGCGCTTGAACAGGCTGCCGTCATTGTCGCGATAATCCTGCGGTGATTGCGTAAAGCCGACGGCCTGGTTGTCGAAGGCCGGTACCATGCAGCGCAGCCAGTCGGCATCGACGATGTAGTCGCTGTCGATCACGCCGATGATCTCGGCATCGGGGGCGGTCTCCCGCAGGGCGAAATTCAGCGCACCCGCCTTGAAGCCTTTGTACCTGCCGAGCGTAAAGAAGCGGAATTTTGGCCCCAGCCGGGCGCAATGCTCGGCCACAGGCTCCCACACATGCGGGTCCATGGTGTTGTTGTCGATCACCAGCACCTCGAAACGGTCGTAGTCCAACGCAGCCAGCGCATCGAGCGTCTGGCGCACCATATGCGGCGGCTCGTTACAGATCGGCAGATGGATCGAGACCTTCGGCAAAATCGCGCCCGCCGGTGCCGGAAGCGGCTCGAAATGACGCTTGCTCACAAGCCCGAAAACGGTCTCTACGAGGTCGAAGCTATCAGCGACCAGCAGGAATAACAGCAACCCCTGGCCGAGCGCCAACATGCCCCACACGGCGGCGGCACCCAGCGAGAGATAGGTCTCGCTCATGTTCATAAACAACAGCGCCAGCGTGGCGGTGAAGCTCTCAACCAATGTGGCGAAAATCAATTTACCCGGCAAACGGATATCCAGGCGGCGTGAGAGCAGTGCCATGGTTGCCAGCAGGCTCACCAACCCGGCACCCAGCGCGTAGAAAATCCACGCCGGGTTGTTTTGAACAGGCCCGGTCAGCGACCATTTCGGGACGCGGCCCAGGGTGAACATGCCCCAATACCCCGCCGCGCGGCCTTCGAAGCTGGTCTTCCAGGGCTGGTCGAACGCCTCCATC
>JAQNCU010000401.1 GCA_029077775.1 Acidocella sp.
GATGATGCCGCGCTCGGGATGACGCCATCGTACCAGCGCTTCAACCCCGACCATCGCGCGTGAAGCCAGCGCGATAACGGGCTGGAACTCTACAAACAACTGGCCGTCGCGCAGCGCACTTTTGATATCGCGTTGCAGGCCGCGGCGATCCTGCAACTGGCGATCCATGGTTGGATCGAATAGACGCCAGGTCCCCCGGCCGGATGATTTCGCTCGATACAGCGCGAGGTCGGCATTGCGATAAAGCGCTTCGGGCGTCGCACCGCCGTGCGGTGCGAGCGCGATGCCGATGCTGACACCGATTTCCACCGTCACGCCATCGAATTTGTAGGGTCTTGAGATTCGGTCGATTAAGCGGTCGGCGACGGCGGTGGCTTCGAACTCGTCATTGTTGGGCAACACGATCGAGAACTCGTCACCACCGAGCCTTGCAGCGACGTCAAAATCGCGGATGCCGCCGCGGATCCGGTTCGCCACCGCCCGCAACACCGAATCACCGAGACCGTGCCCGTAACTGTCATTCACCGCTTTGAATTGATCGAGATCAAGGCAAAGCAACGCGGCATTGGGCTGATCGGCGTCGGAAATCAGCCGCCCCAAGCACGCGTTGAACTCGGTCCGGTTGGCGAGGTCGGTCAAGGTATCGTGGCGGGCAAGATGCGCGATGCGCTCACGCGAGCGGTGCATTGCTGTCACGTCCGACCCGACGCCGCGATATCCCAGGAAATTGCCATTCAAATCCTCGACCGGTTTACCGGTCATCGACCACCATCGGCGTTCGCCCGCCATGTTCACGGGCATGACCAGGTCGCGGAAGGGCTTGCGTGCCGCCATCCGATGACGCAGCAGCGCAAACACATCGGCGTTGGGATCACGGACGCGCGTTACGCGTTGATCGTCGCCGATCATGAATTCCAGCAAATCGCCGTTAATCGCCGAAGGTGGTTTGCCTGCAACTTCGGCGAACCGCGGGGACACATGCTTGATTTCCCCATGATGATCGGTTTCCCACAGCCAGTCGCTGGCATTTTCCTCGAAATCGCGCAGCAGGATTCGGATGGTTTCGTTGGTTTGTGAAAGCCTGATTTGATTAACGCTGCGTTCGAGCATCTTTCGATTCAGGAAAATCATTGTAAAAAAAACTAACGCGCTGTACCCGAAAACTGAGGCATCGAACGGAATGCTCTGGGCGTGTCCTGAAACATACGCCGCCCCGAAAGCGCCACACGTCAGAGGAAACCAAAACGATAACGTCGACGACAATGGACCTGAGGAAATTGTTGTAGAGATCAATCCGATAAAAACCGAAATAAGCAGGGATTGCTCTCTACCATGTACGACTTGAATTATTCTAATTATAAATATTGACCAGCCGACACCAAGGATAAAGATGATTGAATTGAAAAATATTTTTAATTCGAAAAAACTTTTTTCCTTCACACTAATCCGTTTCCAGAACAGCGTCACACCAAATAATATAGAATATATGACGATCAGGCCCAAAAAAGATGGCAGTATGTGAAGCAAACTATGTTTGTTCGCAAATTCGAATACCAGCGATAACGCGACGGTTATTCCAAGAAAGCACGCGCTGCGCGTCAGCCTGATCCGAACATCAAAGTTATCACGCGAAATCGGGATGACCATTTCTTTGGGCACCACATCCAAAGAAAATGCTTTGATTCGTATTTTGCCGGCGTAACCCATAAATCTATCTAATAAATAATTCAATGCATCATTCTTTCTACGTGTCACGGAATTGACTAAAAAATTGAGTAACAAAAGACCGCAACAACAACTCCTCTTTGCATTTTCTTAAGTATTTGTCGTAGAAAATAGAGGTTTAATCTAACGGCAAGGTACCAAACCGATGCAGAACTCGTTACAAACGGCTGAACGTAAAGGCACGTTTGAGCCAAAAAACACCAACACAGGCGTTATCAATAGTATCACAGCACGGCTGGTGGTCAACGAAAACACCCATCTTGAAGCGCAACGGCTACGCTATGAGGCGTATCGTGCGGCGGGATATCTGGCCGAGCATGATGGTAAGTTGTTTTCTGATGTTTACGATACCAAGCCGACGAGCCAGTCAGTTTTGCTGTATCAAGGTGATGAACCGGTGGCATCGGTGCGGATTTGTCAGCTTGACCAAACAACCGACACAAAACTCGGATTGGGTGAGTTGCCCGCTTCGGCCATGTTCAAGACCGAGATCGAAACATTTCTCGAGGACCGCAGCAAGCGCGGTGGCGGAACCAGAGCGGTTGAAATTACCCGGCTGGCACGCAGCCCACGATACGCAAAAAATAACACTCTGATACTCGGCCTATACCATATCGCTGGATACCTAATTCTACATTTCAAAGCCGATGTCATATTTGTAGCGGTGACCACCAACCATGCGAGTTTCTATCGCCGCATGGGATTTCGCCAGATTGCACCGCCGAAAGATTACCCTGGTCTTGCCGTCCAGACCGTGCTGATGGGATGCCTCATTCATGAGCATCGGCGAATCCCAGGTCGAATCCTCGCACTAGCTGACGTCACGCTACCCGATGATACCTATCGCGCTTTGTTTGCCGGTGAAACTGTACCGGTTTTTGCAGGTCTCGCAACCGCCGCGGCGGACAGCGTTCACGATAGCACCCAAGCTGAAAATGTTGGGTAACACTGTATAAAGCCGGATCAGTGCGGAGTGCGACGCGCTTTCGCCACTGATTTTCGGGGGTAATCAGGCAGAATTTCATCAAGCCGCGTTTTTATTATGATATCGTAACAATATAAGCGTGTTTATGCACGGCGGGTCAGCCGGCGAAATCGGGGCGGGCGAACAT
>JAQNCU010000402.1 GCA_029077775.1 Acidocella sp.
TCCTTGCAAAAGCAACATACGTTTTCAATGGCTTGATTTTACAGGGGGCAGGCCCTACGCGCAAGTCGCCGAAGGTTAAAACTCATGAAATATCCGGGTTAAGGCGTTGTTAAAAACACCCGCTGGCGGAAATTAACTTCGGGCAGGGTGTTTACTTGTTGAGCAGCCTCCGCACATCTGCGGCGAGCTTCCGCATCTGGGCTTTGAGCTTCGTCGGATCGGAACCGACCATGGAAAAGGCCACCTTTCCATGGCGATCAAGGATAAACTGGGCCGGAAATGCGCTCACACCGAACCGGTTAGCCAGAATAGCGTTTCCGCCTGGGATGGTATCGAATATTTGAGGCCATAGCGCTTTGGGGTGTTTCCGCAGATAGCTGCGCAACGCGATCGCGGTTGACTGGATGGGAACGCCAATGATCTCAAGCCCCTTGTGGTGATATTTAGAGTAGATTTGTTCCAGAGAAGGCTCCTCGGTCCGGCAATAGGGGCACCAAGTCGCCCAGAAATCCACCACTATCACTTTCCCCTTCCATTTGGTGGTGCTGAAGGTACCACCACCAAAGAGCTGGCCACTTGCGGCGACCGACTTGCCTTTCTCGCCTACGGCATTTTGGCTCGCCGCTGGACATGGAGCCACAATGCCGTAGGTTACCGTGGCGAACGAGGCCGCCGCCATCAACAGGCCGAATATGAACAGGCCACGGTTGGACCGGAAAATTGCCAGTGGATATGACATAAATATTCAATCCTTCGTTTAAGCCACAAGGAAAACACACCGCATCAACGTCAGCGTACTACACTATTATACACCTTCGCCCCTGCAAAGGTTCGCAAAGGGCCAGAAGTCTTCGCGCGGGCATGCTGACACCCTTTTTCTTCAAGCCTTTTTCTTCAAGGTTGACAACGCCGTTTTGATACTATAGTATTCAATTGAATACTTGCTAATACAGCAGATATGAGGTGTGACGTGAATTCCAATCGGCTCTTCAAAGATGCCATCTACCAGCAGCTCGCGCGGATCGGCCATGCCGTATCCAACGCCAAACGCTTCGAATTGCTCGACCTGCTCTGCCAGGGATCCAGGACTGTTGAAGTTCTGGCCCGAGAGGGTAACGCCAGCGTAGCCAATACATCTCAGCACCTGCGGGTGCTGCGCAACGCTGGTCTGGTAGAAAGTCAAAAGAAGGGCCTGCACATCACCTACCGCATTTCTGATCCCGCCGTGAGTGAATTTCTCCGGAGCGTGCGGCTATTTGCGGAAAACAGGCTGGCCGAAGTGGAGCGGATTGCCCGGCATTTTTTTGAGAGCCACACCGGGCTGGAGGCTGTGGACCGGGAAGAACTTGTCAGCCGGACGCGACGCGGTGGCGTGACCATCATCGACGTGCGCCCGACTGAGGAATACCAGGCCGGCCACATACCGGGCGCGATCTCCATTCCGTTAAAGCAGTTGCAATCGCGCATGGCCGCGCTTCCCAGAAGCAAAAAAATTGTCGCCTACTGCCGCGGGCCTTATTGCGTGCTTTCGGTTGAGGCGGTCGAATTGCTGCGGGCCAATGGCTTTCGCGCCGCGCGGCTGGAAGATGGGGTTCAGGACTGGCGGGCACTGGGGTACGCCGTGGCGGTGGAGGATCCATAATCCCGGCGAACGAGGCTTGCTTGTTAAACAACACAGAAAGGATCCCTTCCCCATGAGACACGTCTATCTTGATTTCAATGCCAGCACGCCGCTGGCTCCGGAAGTTGTCGCGGCCATGGAGCCATTTCTCGGCGGTTTTTACGGCAACCCCTCCAGCCATCACTGGGCGGGAATTCCCGCGAAAGAGGCTCTGGAAAAGGCCCGTTTGCAAGTGGCAGGGCTGCTGGGCTGCGAAGCGGATGAAATTGTCTTCACCAGCGGCGGCACCGAATCGAACAACCACGCCATCAAAGGAGTATTCCTGGCTCGGCGTGAGCATGGTGGGCATGTCATAACCACTCAGGTGGAGCACCCATCGGTTTTACAGCCATGCCGCTTCTTGGAAGCCATGGGGGCGACGGTGACGTATTTGCCGGTGGACCATACTGGAATGGTCACTCCCCAGGATGTGCGTAAGGCCATTACCCCCAAGACTATTCTGGTGAGCATCATGCATGCCAACAATGAGGTGGGAACCATCCAGCCGCTGGCCGAGGTAAGCCGCATCACTCGCGACCATGGAATTCTGTTCCATACGGATGCCGCCCAGTCGGTAGGCAAGATACCCACACGAATCGCGGATCTGGGCGTGGATTTGCTGTCCGTGGCTGGACATAAGGTCTATGCTCCCAAGGGAGTGGGCGCACTATATATCAGGCGCGGTGTTCGCCTGGAACCGCTGCACCACGGTGCCGGACATGAATCTGGCCGGCGGGCCGGTACGGAAAACGTCCTTCTCAATACCGGCCTGGGGACAGCTTGCGAACTGGCTGAAAAATGGGTGGGTATGCCGGAGGTTTGCAAACTCCGTGATTATTTTTGGAAGCGCCTCTGCGAGATATTCGCCGATGCCGTTGTTCTCAATGGTCACCCCACGCAGCGGCTGCCCAATACGCTCAACGTATCCTTCCAAGGAAGGATTGGTACAGAGATACTCTCGGCGCTGGATGGCGTCGCGGCTTCAACGGGATCGGCCTGCCACGCGGGCACCACCGAAATTTCCCCAGTGCTTCGGGCCATGGGAATAAATACCGATATCGCCATCGGCGCAATTCGCTTCAGCCTGGGCCGAAGCACGACGCAGGATGAAATTGATTATGTTCTGGAGAAACTATCCTTGCTTCGTTGAACGCTTGGCGGAAGCTCAAGAAT
>JAQNCU010000403.1 GCA_029077775.1 Acidocella sp.
AACATCCGCGCCGGCTGCCACCTCGCGGCGCGCCAGCGCTGGTGGCAGGGTCTCGCATCGCTGCCAGCGCAGCGCCGCGAAGAGGAAGAGCTTGCCGCCCGCGCCCGCGACATCATGCGCCGCCTCGACCTCGAAGCGGTTGCGGATGCTCCGGCCACCGCCCTGCCCTACGGCGTGCAGCGCCGAGTCGAGCTGGCCCGCACCCTGGCCGGCCAACCCCGGCTGATCATTCTCGATGAACCGGCCGCCGGGCTGAACGATGCGGAGTCTGCTGCCCTCAACGACATGATTTTCATGATCCGCGATGCCGGTGTCACCATTCTGCTGGTCGAGCACGACATGAACGTGGTGATGCGGGTGAGCGACCATATCGTGGTGATCAATTTCGGCCGCAAAATCGCCGAAGGCGATGCTGCAACCATCCGCATCGACCAGGCGGTGATCGAAGCCTATCTCGGCCGCGAAGACGATGAGGCCGAAGGCGCGCCATGAGCCTGCTGGTTATCGAGGATCTGCGTGTCGCCTATGGTCCGATCGAGGCGCTGAAAGGTGTATCGCTCAGCGTGGCGGCGGGCGAGGTCGTCGCGATTCTGGGGGCCAACGGCGCCGGCAAGACGACGCTGATGCGGGCCATCTCCGGCCTGTTGGTGAAATCAGGCGGCCGCATCGCCTTCGACGGTACCGATGTCACGCGCCTGGGCGCGGACCGCATCGTCCAACGCGGCATCGCGCAATCGCCCGAAGGACGGCGGGTGTTTAGCACGCTGACCGTGGCGGAAAACCTGAAACTCGGCGGCTTCACCCGGCCATCGCGCGAAGTACCCGCCAGCATCGAGGCGATTTACGAGATGTTCCCGCGCCTCGCCGAGCGGCGGGGCCAATTTGCCGGCACGCTGTCGGGAGGTGAGCAGCAAATGCTCGCGATCGGCCGCGCTTTGGTCGCGCGGCCACGCCTGCTGCTGCTCGACGAACCGAGCCTCGGCCTGGCGCCGATTATCATACAAGGCATTTTCCGCAGCCTGCGCCGCATCGCCGATACCGGGGTCACCATCCTGATCGTCGAACAAAACGCGCGCGCCGCACTCAGGTTGGCCGATCGAGGCTATGTGCTCGAAGTGGGCCGGATCATGCACCAGGACAGTGCACCCAACCTGCTCGCCTCGGCGCAGATCCAAGACGCCTATCTCGGTCGTGCCGCCGGCTGAGCCAACGGATGCATATTAGAGTCCCGACATGATAAGTTGCAAGTTAAAGCGGCAATAGCGTGACGTTGTGGGGAACAATCAGCCGCTCACCTTTCTGGAGCCATCCAGCACCTTCGTAGATCAGCAGGCGATACTCGCCGTTGTCGACATGCGGCCAACCTCCAGTGCGATCCTTTTCCATTGGAATACCTAAATCCTCCATTGGTCAATGTCGGCCAATGGAGGAAACCATGGGACATTCAGAATATGACCCAGGCGTAGGCAGCCAGCGCGCCTGGAATGCAGGCCTGAAACTTGGCGCCAAACGCGCGTTCAAAGCACAGCAGGTCTGGGCCATTCGTAAGCGTCCGCCCATCGCCGTGGCCCAGGTTTTGGGTCAATTGGTTGGCTTCAGGTCGTTGCGGCAATTGACCAGGGTAGCAGTTTATCGATCTGGTTGATTGGATGTCCGTCGGTGATACGCACCAGGACATCGGTGAGGTATACTTGAAGATTGAGGCCGTTAAGATTGGCGGTTTGGAGGATGGTGATCACTGGCGCGAGGTGTGTGGGAATGTTGGGTGGCGTAGTCTCCGGGTGAGTTCCGGTGACTGAAGCATTGCTGGCTGCACAAGTCCAAGCTAGCGATTTACTGGTCTCCAATGGCAAATTAACTCATATTTCGCTCCAGACCTGACAGGCGGCTTACGGCCCGATCCACCCATTGGCCGTCGCATGAATCCTAAGTTACGCGACAAATTAATTTTTAGAAATTAATTGGACAGTTCGTCAGGAGGCGTAGGCACTATGATTTGGATAGAGTGTAGGAGTAAGCGCATGGATACAGACCTCCGAGAGTTTGCCAAAGTCCTCCCATGTTAGTTTTAGACAAGTTTTTTCAGTTTCTTTAAATCTTCCAGATTGCTTCTGATCCGAGAGCAGGTAATAATTATCATCAATCTCAACTTTTCCATGACTGAGAGCATTCCGAATTAGTCTCAGGACTTGCTCCCAGTTTTCGAGATTACGGGGACCGTAGATTTTTTCCTTGGGGGGAAGACTGAGGTTAAATCTACTTGCAGTTTTTGGAAATTCGCTAAGAAAATCCTGCGCCAGGCGTGCCTTTTTTACGGACTCCCAAAGCCATACAACGCATATGTATGCGTGCGCCAGGAACGCTCCCTGATGAAGCAACGACGGCGGAGAGCTAAAGCCATTTCTTTCACACTCGGATTTTATTAGCTCAACGATCTCATTGCTCTGGTTGTTCTGAATCACGTTCAGCAGGCGAATATTGAATAAAGCCAATTTTGCAACGTGATAGTTGGTGCGCAAAATATCTGTTTCGGTAGACAGCTTAGACCTCCCAATCTTGGATCTCCTTTGTTTTAGGAGAATATTTCTAGTGACGCACATAATACACATCAGGCGCCATAATTTTTTTGGTCAGTGATTGTCGCGTAACTTGTGACACAAGCAACAACCAACACGAACCATGGACCTCCTTGCCATTTCTTGTCGCATAACTCTGGCGCATATTGTTTGGATTCTGCCACATAAATTGCAACATAGGTTCCAACGGTTCGCGGAAATGCGTTTATGTGCGGATCATAGTGCGGTTCTGTTTATTTGATATTGAA
>JAQNCU010000404.1 GCA_029077775.1 Acidocella sp.
GTCACGCCCTCAACAAAATCCGGCGAATTCCCCAACGCGCGCTGTAAATCCCGCTCCAGGTCGAGCTGCGCATCCAACCCGTTGGTGTTCGAGGCGTTGAATGCCTGCTTCATCGCCGCGAGCGACAATGTCGGCCGGGCCGCCAACCCCGTCGCCATTGCCAACGCCTCGGCGGCAAACACCTCATCATCATAAAGCTTCCACACCAGCCCCAAGGCCTCCGCCTGGGAAGCGGTCATCGTCTCACCCAGCATGGCCATCGCCCGCGCCCTGCCCTCACCCACCAGCCGCGGCAGGAAATACGTGCCCCCGGCATCCGGCATCAGGCCGATCCGAATAAAAGCCTGGGTGAAATTGGCTGAACGCGCCGCGATGATGATATCCCCGGCCAGCGCGAGGTTCATGCCCGCTCCAGCCGCCACACCGTTCACCGCGCTGACAATCGGCTGGCGCAACGCCCGCATTTTGCGCACCAGCGGGTTATAGGTGGTCTCAAGCGACACCCCCAAATCCCGCGCTTCATCCAGCCCCAGATTTTGGTTGAGGTCAGCACCCGCGCAAAAGCCGCGCCCGGCACCTGTCAACAGCACGGCGCGCACAGCCTCGTCCCCCGCCACCGCGTCAAACGCCGCAATCAACGCGTCCAGCAGTTCCGTTGTCAACGCGTTCAGGCGCTCTGGCCGGTTCAACGTCAGCACGCGCACCGCCCCGATGGTCTCCGTCAGCAAAATATCAGACATGTCGTCCCCAATTCTATCGTTTACGTCAACCTGCCAGAGCCCCCGTGGCCGCGCAATGTCACCCCGCCACCCCCCTTTGCTTGCACCGCCCGGCCTTTCGGCTTACCCCGCGTTTCTCAAGCTTTCTTCTCGGAGTGTGCGCTATGGGTTTCAGGGTTGCGGTTGTCGGTGCCACCGGCGCGGTCGGGCGTGAAATCCTCAAAACATTGTCGGAGCGCGATTTCCCGGTCTCGGAGGTCGCGGCCGTTGCTTCCGGCCGTTCCGCCGGATCGCAGGTTTCCTTCGGTGAGGAGACAATCCTGACCGTGAAAAGCCTGGATCAATTTGACTTCACGGGCTGGGACATCGCCTTGTTCTCCCCCGGCGCGTCGATCTCGGCGGTCCATGCGCCACGCGCCGCCGCCGCCGGTTGCGTGGTGATCGACAACACCTCGCAATTCCGTATGGAGCCGGATGTGCCGCTGGTGGTGCCAGAAGTAAACCCCGAGGCGATCGCGCAATTCATCAAGCGCAACATCATCGCCAACCCGAATTGCTCGACCATCCAGATGGTGGTGGCGCTGAAGCCCCTGCACGATAAGTTCAAAATCAAGCGCGTCGTGGTCAGCACCTATCAATCGGTCTCCGGTGCGGGCAAGGAAGGCATGGACGAGCTTTTGGCCAACACCAAAGTGCATTATGTGCACGACAAAAACCCTCCGCAAATCTTCCAGAAGGATATCGCCTTCAACGTCATCCCGCAGATCGACATGTTCATGGATGACGGCGCCACAAAGGAGGAATGGAAAATGGTGGTGGAGACCAAAAAAATCCTCGACCCCGCCATCCAGGTCATCGCCACCTGCGTGCGGGTGCCGGTTTTCATCGGGCATTCTGAGGCTGTGTTCGTCGAGTTTGAAAACCCGATCACGGTGAACGAGGCTCGCGCCGCCCTGCGCGCCGCCCCCGGTATCCTTGTGCACGACCAGCGTGTTGATGGCGGCTATATGACCCCGGCTGAAACCCAGGGCGATGACGCGGTATATGTCTCGCGCATCCGCCGCGACCATACCGTGCCGCACGGGCTCGCCTTCTGGTGTGTGTCGGATAATCTGCGCAAGGGGGCGGCGCTGAACGCCGTGCAGATCGCGGAATATCTGGTGGCCAACAACATGCTTGCGAAAAAGACCATCAAGGCGGCTTGAGCATGAAATTCCACATTGAGTCCGAGACCGGCCGCCTGCGCGATGTGTTGCTTTGCAAACCTGATTATTATCACTGGATCGACACCAACGCGGTTGCCCACGCCACGCTGAGTGAGGGCGCGCCCGCAGACCCGGCCCGACGCGCGACGCAATATGCCCAACTGGAGGCAGCCCTCATCCAGGCCGGCGTGACGCCGCATTACACGCAGGCCGAGCCGCATTTGCCCTACCAGGTCTATACCAGGGATTCCTCGCAAACCTCGCCCTGGGGGCCGATCCTCACGCAACTCGCCATGCCCCAGCGGCGCGGCGAATATGCCTCGATCCTGAACTTCCATGCCCAGCATGACGGGCTCTACAAACTCACATCTGCGGGCACGGTCGAGGGCGGGGACATCCACATCATCCGCCCCGGTCTGCTCGTCATCGGCCATTCCGGCGTGCGCACCAACCTTGAAGGTGCCACCCAATTCGCCGGGTATTTCGCGGCAGAAGGGTGGGAGACGAGGCTGGTCCCCTTCGCCGCGCATTTTCTGCATCTCGATGTTTTGGTCTGCATGGCCACGCCCAGGCTCGCGGTCGCCTGTATCGACGTGCTCGGCGAACCCTTTGAGCGGTTCCTCGCCGACCGGCAAATCCGCACCATACGGGCCAGCTATGCCGAGGTTATGGCGATGTCCTGCAACCTGCTCTCACTGGGTGATGACCGCGTGATCTCCCCCGCGCACAGCACCCGCCTGAACGCCGCGTTGCGGGCTGAAGGCGTGAGCGTCTTCGATCCCGAACTCGATGAATTCGCGCGCGGCGGTGGGTCAGTCCATTGCATGACGATGCCCTTATTGCGCGATACGGTCTGATACCGCGCCGCGTAGGAGATTTTTCCGGCGCGCGGCCGC
>JAQNCU010000405.1 GCA_029077775.1 Acidocella sp.
GACGGGCTGATCGGCCATGGCGGGCTCGTCGCCTTCGACGATACTGTGGACATGGCCAAAATGGCCCGCTTCGCCATGGCGTTCTGCGCGCATGAATCCTGCGGCAAATGCACCCCCTGCCGCATCGGCTCCACCCGCGGCGTGGAGGTTATGGACAAGATCATCGCGGGCGAACACCCCGCGCAGAACCTCGCATTGATTAAAGACCTGTGTGAGACCATGAAATTCGGCTCGCTCTGCGCGCTGGGCGGCTTCACCCCCTACCCGGTGATGAGCGCCATCACCCATTTCCCCGAGGATTTCACGCCCCTGCAACAGGCCGCCGAATGACCGGGACATCTTTAACCGCGCAACCATCAGGATTATCGCCATGGGTCTGATCCAGGAACCCGATTTCGGCACCAAGCCCAGCCCCGCTACCAAGCTGGTCACACTGACCATAGACGGCCAGAGCCTCACCGTGCCCGAAGGCACCTCGATCATGCGTGCCGCCAGCGAAATGGGCACGCAAATTCCCAAACTCTGCGCCACCGACATGCTGGATAGTTTCGGGTCCTGCCGTCTCTGCCTGGTTGAAATCGAGGGCCGCAACGGCACCCCGGCCTCGTGCACCACGCCGGTCGCCGATGGTCTGGTGGTACACACGCAAAACGCCAAGCTCGCCAAACTCCGCCGCGGCGTTATGGAGCTTTACATCTCCGACCACCCGCTGGACTGCCTGACCTGTGCCGCCAATGGCGATTGCGAGTTGCAAGACATGGCGGGCGCGGTCGGCCTGCGCGATGTCCGGTACGGCTATGACGGTGCCAACCACCGGGACGCCGTGGCCGACAACTCCAACCCTTATTTTCAGTTCGACCCCGCCAAATGCATCGTCTGCTCACGCTGCGTGCGGGCCTGCGCTGAGGTCCAGGGCACCTTTGCCCTCACCATCGAGGGCTCTGGCTTCGCCTCGAAAGTCTCCGCTGGCATGAACGAGGCGTTCATGGACTCTGAATGCGTGTCCTGCGGCGCCTGCGTGCAAGCCTGCCCCACCGCCACGCTGATGGAAACATCCGTGATCGAGAGGGGCCAGCCGGAACACTCGAAAATCACCACCTGTGCGTATTGTGGGGTCGGGTGCAGCTTCAAGGCCGAGATGCGCGGCGAGGAGATCATCCGCCTCGTCCCCTATAAGGATGGCAAGGCCAATCATGGCCATTCCTGCGTCAAGGGCCGCTTCGCCTGGGGTTACGCCACGCACCGGGACCGTATCACCACGCCGATGATCCGCGCGAAGATCACAGACCCGTGGCGCGAGGTCAGTTGGGAGGAGGCCATCGCCCACACCGCCAGTGAGTTCAAGCGCATCCAGCGGGAGCATGGCCGGGATTCAATCGGCGGCATCACCTCCTCGCGCTGCACGAACGAGGAGACCTTCCTCGTCCAGAAACTCGTGCGCGGCGGCTTCGGCAATAACAACGTCGATACCTGTGCGCGCGTTTGCCACTCGCCCACGGGCTATGGCCTCAGTAAAACCTTTGGCACGTCAGCGGGCACCCAGGATTTCGACTCGGTTGAACACGCCGATGTCATGCTGCTGATTGGCGCGAACCCGACAGACGGGCATCCGGTTTTCGCGAGCCGCATGAAAAAGCGCCTGCGTGAGGGCGCCGAGCTTATCGTGGTCGACCCCCGGCGGATCGACCTCGTGCGCACACCGCATATAAAGGCTGCGCATCATCTGGCGCTGAAACCCGGCACCAATGTCGCTATTATCAATGCGCTTTCCCATGTCATCGTGGCCGAACACCTGGCCGACGAGGAATTCATCCGGGAGCGTTGCGACTGGGACGAGTTCGCTGAATGGGCGGCCTTTATCCTGCAACCATCCAACAGCCCGGAAGCTGTGGAGGCCATCAGCGGCGTACCTGCGTCAGAGTTGCGCGCTGCCGCGAGGCTCTATGCCACCGCCCGCAACGGCGCGATCTATTACGGTCTGGGCGTCACCGAGCACAGCCAGGGCACATCCACCGTCATCGCCATCGCCAACCTCGCCATGCTCACCGGCAATGTCGGCCGCCCCGGTGTCGGCGTGAACCCGCTGCGCGGCCAGAACAACGTGCAGGGCAGTTGCGACATGGGCAGCTTCCCGCATGAATTCCCCGGCTACCGCCATGTCTCGGACGATTCCACCCGCGCGATCTTCGAGCATGATTGGGGCGTGAAACTCTCTGGCGAGCCGGGTCTGCGCATCCCGAACATGCTGGATGCCGCGATGGATGGCAGCTTCTTTGGCCTGTACATCCAGGGCGAGGACATCGCCCAATCAGACCCCGACACCAAACACATCGTGGGTGGCTTATCGGCCATGCAATGCGTGGTGGTGCAGGATTTATTTCTGAACGAGACCGCCAATTACGCGCATGTGTTTCTGCCCGGCAGCACCTTCCTTGAGAAAGACGGCACCTTCACCAACGCTGAGCGCCGGATCCAGCGCGTGCGCAAGGTCATGGCCCCGAAAAATGGCTATGCGGATTGGGAGATTACGCAGAACCTCGCCAACGCCATGGGGCTGCCCATGGCCTATGCCCACCCATCCGAGATCATGGATGAGATCGCCCGCACCACGCCCAGTTTTGCCGGTGTCTCCTTCGACACGCTGGACCGGCTCGGCTCCATCCAATGGCCCTGTAATGAGAACGCCCCAACCGGCACACCGGTGATGCACATCGATCATTTCGTGCGTGGCCGTGGCCGGTTCATGATCGCCGATTACGTACCCACAGACGAGAAAACAGGGCCACGTTTTCCGCTGCTGCTCACCACCGGGCGTATC
>JAQNCU010000406.1 GCA_029077775.1 Acidocella sp.
CAAAAGTTTTTTGCGCCGCTTTTTTTCAAAAAAGCGGCTGCTTACCTGAATGTGTCACTGTCTTCGCGGATTGGTATTACCCCCCCCAAGGTTCGCGCCAACCGGCGGCGCCTGGCGGCTTAAAACACCTACCCCCCGCGCGCCAGCGCCTGGATCGTCTCCACCATCGCCGCCACGCCATTGCCCCGGTTGGTGGAGAGCGCGCCGATCAACCCCAGATCGTGCAAAAAAACCGGGCTCGTGGCGAGAATTTCCGCCCGCGACCGCCCGGAATAAACCCGCAGCACCAGGGCGACGAGGCCCGAGACGATCGCCGCATCAGACGCGCCGGCAAAGTGCATCACCGCCTGCCCATCGCCCGCCAGCCAGACCTGGCTCTGGCAGCCCTGAACCTTATGCGCCTCATCCTGCAAGGCCGCTGGAAAGGGCGGCAATTTGCGGCCCAGCTCGATGATAAACTGGTAGCGGTCCATCCAGTCGTCGAACAACGCCAGATCCTCGCCGATGGCGCGAATCGCGGCCTCGGCACTGGCGTCCACAGGCTCAAAAAACATCAAACCCAGCCTTTTTTGCGGAAAATGCCAAGCGGCAGCACCGCCGAGACAATCATGATCGTCCACGCATACCCATAGCCATAACGCCAGCCAAGTTCGGGGATGTCGTGGAAGTTCATGCCATAGATCCCGGCGATCAAGGTCGGCGGGATGCCGACGATCGAGACCAGCGTGAGCAGCTTGATCAGGCTGTTCTGCGAGATATTGATCAGCCCCATGGTGGTATCGAGCAGAAACTGCACCTTGTCGGTCAGATGCGTGCTGTATTCATTCAGCGAGGCCACATCCTTCTCCAATGTGCCCAGCCGCGCGACCACCGGGCCGGGCAGCCATTCCCCCGCCCCTTGCGCGTAACCCGCGATCCGCCCCACGCCGAGCTGGCTGTCACGCAGAAACGTGATCGCCTCGTAATCCCGCCCGAGCGTCAGCAGCGTGGCCTGCAACGCCGCCTCGGTCTTGCGTCCGCGGATTGTGGCATCGCCCTTGGCCCCGGCGAAGCGATGATGAAATATTTCATGCGAAAGCTGATCCAGCTCATCGCGCAGATGCTCCAGCGCATCGGCCAGCCGGTCCACCACAGCCTCCAGCAACGCCACGAACACCGAGGCCGCCTCGACATGATGAACCAGGTGCGCGGCCTCGGCGAAGCGGGTGAAAGCCAGGCTCGGGGCCAGCCTTATGGTCACCAGCCAGCGCGGCGATACCACAAACCCGCAAGCGCCAGCCTGCAACCCCTCAGATGTGCGGGAGACCAACGGCATGGTCAGCGTCAGCACATCGCCATCGGATGACAGGCGCGAGGAACTCTCGATCTCGACGATATCGGCCGCTTTGGGCAGGGCCAACCCGGTCTCGCGCGTCACGAACGCAAGCTCCTCGGGCGACGGGGCTTCAAGGTCGAACCACAGCGCCTGTGTCGCGAGCCCGGGGTCGCGCAAAACATCCAGGCTGACCAGGGCCCCGCCGCCGCCATAGGCCTTCAACATTAACCGCCATCCTTTCGCATCGCACGCTTCGAGATACCAGCGGCGGACGGAATTACAATGCGCGCCACCCCAGGAGCCCGCCCGGCTTGATCGGATCGGCCACGCAGCCTAACTTGGGTGTCATGTCTGTATTGTCGATGCACAGCCCGGTTGGGGATTTGACGATCTTTGCGTTGGGCGACGGCGATGACGAGGCCATCGTGGCGCTGGAATGGGGGTGGGGCAGCCTGCAATCCCCCACGCCGCTCCTGGCGCGCGCCAAGACCGCTTTGGAGGCCTATTTCGATACCGGGATTCTGCCGCGCGGCCTGCCGCTCGCGCCCGCGGGCACGCCCTATCGCCAGAAAATCTGGGCGGCCCTGCGCGCCATCCCGGATGGTGAAACGCGGTCTTATCTCGACATCGCCACCCAGGCGGGCGGCAGCCCGCGCGCCGTTGGTGGGGCCAATGCCGCCAACCCCATCCCCATCCTCATCCCCTGCCACCGCGTCATCGCCGTGAACGGCCCCGGCGGCTATTCGGGCGGCGACGGGCTGGCCACCAAACACGCACTCCTGGCGCTCGAACGTCGCCACCCCCAAGCCGGAGCCCCACACCAATGAGCAAAGCGATCCGCATCCACGCCGTCGGCGGGCCGGAGGTCATGAAGTGGGAACAGGTGCCAACCCCACAGCCCGGCCCCGCCGAGGCGCTGGTCCGCCATGAGGCCGTCGGCCTGAACTACATCGACGTCTATTTCCGTACCGGCCTGTATAAAGCCCCGCTGCCCGCCACGTTGGGGATGGAGGGGGCTGGCATCGTCCTCGCCGTCGGCGAGGCGGTGACCGACATCTCCCCCGGCGACCGTGTGGCCTATGCTGGCGGGCCGATCGGGGCCTATGCGACCGAGCGCGTGATCGCCGCCGACCGTCTCGTCAAACTCCCCGAGGGGATCGACACGCGCACCGGTGCGGCGATGATGCTCCAAGGCATGACCGCGCAATATCTTTTGCGCCGCACGTTCAAGGTGGCGGCGGGCCAGACCATTCTGGTGCATGCCGCGGCGGGCGGCGTCGGGCTGATCCTGTGCCAATGGGCGCATCATCTCGGCGTTAACGTCATCGGCGTGGTCTCAAATGCGGCAAAGGCCGAACTCGCCACCGCCAATGGCGCGCATCACGTGATCATCGGCCACACCAACCTCGCGGCTGAGGTCCGGCGCATCACCCATGGCGCCATGGTCCCGGTGGTTTATGACAGCGTGGGCAAGGATACGTTCGGCCCCAGCCT
>JAQNCU010000407.1 GCA_029077775.1 Acidocella sp.
GAGACCGCGAAGATCGACGCCGATGTTATCGAAGATACCGCTTTGTCGGTCGCTGACTGGCAGAATGTGGTGGAGGAATATAAAAAAATGGTCGCCGAGGAAACTGGCGCGCCCTTTCCGCAAGACCCTGCCGACCAGCTTTGGGGCGCGATCGGCGCGGTGTTCGGCTCCTGGATGAACCCGCGCGCGAATGTCTATCGCCGGTTGCACGATATTCCCGCGAACTGGGGCACGGCTGTGAATGTTCAGGCCATGGTGTTCGGCAATATGGGCGAGGATTGCGCCACGGGCGTGTGCTTCACGCGCGATCCCTCCACCGGGCTAAATGAATTTTACGGTGAATATCTGGTCAACGCGCAGGGCGAGGACGTGGTGGCTGGCATCCGCACGCCGCGTCCGCTCAGCCAGGTTTACGCCAAGCCGGGCGAGACGAGCATGGAAGCCGCCCTGCCGGAAGCCTATGCCGAGCTGAACAAGGTCCGCGATGTGCTGGAAAAACACTATAAAGACATGCAGGATATCGAATTCACCGTGCAGCAGAACAAGCTTTATATGCTGCAAACGCGGTCCGGCAAACGCAGCGCGGCGGCCAGCCTGCGCATTGCGGTCGAGATGGCGCAATCCGGGCTGATCGACAAAAACACCGCGATCATGCGGGTCAATCCGGCATCGCTGGACCAATTGCTGCACCCCACATTGGACCCGCGGGCGACGCCGAAATTATTCGCCAAGGGCCTGCCCGCGAGCCCAGGTGCGGCATCTGGTGCGGTTGTGTTTTCCGCCGATGAGGCGGAATTGCGCGCGCAAAAGGGTGATTCCGTCATTCTGGTGCGGATCGAGACGAGCCCCGAGGATATCCATGGCATGCACGCCGCGCGCGGTATCTTGACCACACGCGGCGGCATGACCAGCCATGCCGCCGTGGTGGCGCGCGGTATGGGCCGCCCCTGCGTGGCGGGTGCCGGGGGGATCTCGGTCGATTACGGGGCGCAGACTCTGTCGGCCAGCGGCGTTGTCATTCGCGCCGGTGAGATCCTCACGCTCGATGGCGCGACGGGCGAGGTATTTGCCGGTCCGGTTAAAATGATCGAGCCCCAGCTTTCGGGCGAATTCGGTATTTTGATGGGATGGGCCGATGAAGCCAGGCGGCTGAAGGTGCGCGCCAATGCGGAAACCCCTCTGGACGCCGATACCGCGCGTAAATTTGGGGCCGAGGGCATCGGCCTCTGCCGGACCGAGCACATGTTTTTCGACCCCGCGCGGATCGGCGCCGTGCGGCAGATGATCATGGCCGAGGATGAGACCGGGCGGCGTCTGGCTCTCGCCAAGCTGCTGCCGTTCCAGCGGGAGGATTTTGTCGCCCTGTTTCGGATCATGGAGGGCTTGCCGGTCACCATCCGCCTGCTCGACCCGCCTTTGCACGAATTCCTCCCGCATGGCGCGGCGGAGTTGAAGGAGGTGGCCGACGCGCTGGGCATGGACGCCGCCACCATCGACGCCCGCGCGGCGGCGCTATCAGAGACCAACCCGATGCTCGGGCATCGCGGTTGCCGCCTTGGCGTGTCCTACCCGGAAATTTACGAAATGCAGGCCCGCGCGATTTTTGAGGCCGCGATTGAAATCGCCAAGACCGGCCAGGCGCCGGTGCCGGAAATCATGATCCCTCTGGTCGGGATCAAAAAAGAACTGGACATCACGCGCGCCCAGATCGAAGGCGTGGCGAAGGCCGTGTTCGCTGAGGCTGGAACGACGATCGAGTACAGCATTGGCACCATGATCGAGCTGCCGCGTGCCGCGCTGACCGCTGATTCCATCGCCGAGGCGGCTGATTTTTTCTCCTTCGGCACCAATGACCTCACCCAGACCGTGTTCGGCCTGTCGCGGGATGACGCGGGCAAATTCCTGCCCGCCTATGTCGACCAGGGTATTCTGCCGAAAGACCCGTTCGTGTCCATCGACATCGATGGCGTCGGCACGCTGGTGCGGTTCGCCGCTGAAAAGGGCCGGGGGAAAAAACCCGGGCTTAAGCTCGGCATTTGCGGCGAGCATGGCGGTGACCCGGCCTCGATTACATTTTGTGAGTCGGTGGGGCTGGATTATGTGTCGTGCAGCCCATACCGCGTTCCCGTCGCACGGCTTGCCGCCGCGCAGGCGGCGATCGAGGCACAAGCCAAGCCCTGATCATGGCGGGGCCATCAGCCTTCATCACCCATCCGGGCTGCGTTCGGGATGGATGGGTCGATGATAACAACCACATGAACCTGGCTTATTATCTCGTGCTTTTCGATGTCGCATCGGATGCGGCGTTTGAGACCCTCGGTATTGGCACCGCCTACCGGCAGGCGGCAGGCTGCACCAGCTTCGCCGCGGAGACGCATCTGGTCTATGAGCGTGAGATGAACTTTGGCGATGCGGCGCGCATCGTCACGACGGTCCTCAATGTGGATGAAAAGCGACTGCATCTGGCGCATGAAATGTACCGGGGCAACGAGCCTTCGCGCGTTTGTCTCCAGGAAATCATGTTCATCAATGTCGATCTCAAAACGCGCCGCGCCACGCCATGGGCATCGTCGGCGTCGGCCCGGTTACTGGCGGTTTGCGCGGAACACCAAAGCCTGCCGCGCCCGGCGAAATGTGGACGTTCAGTTGGGGTTAATACCAGCTGGCCTAAAGAATGACTCTCGGCGGGCAGCAAACGCTTCTTTTTGGGAACAAAAAGAAGCAAAAAAACATTATTAATCTGGGCCATTGGGGTTCCAGAAGCCCGGCACCGGCATAACAAAAGTTTTTTGCGCCGCTTTTTTTCAA
>JAQNCU010000408.1 GCA_029077775.1 Acidocella sp.
TTCAGGCCCATCACGTCAACCTCGAACCCTCGGCGGCGTGCCCTCATCACCACATTATCCAACGCGCCAATGGCGGAGATATCCCAGAAATGCGCATGGGTGAGGTCGATGATAACGCGCGAGACCGTGGGCTCAGTAATATGAATGTCATTGGTGAGCGTCCCCGCCGAGGCGAAAAATATCTGCCCGGTGACATAGAATGTCTGTCCCGCCCCATCAGGGGAGAGCGTCGTGGTAATGCGGCTCAGCCGTGAGACTTTGGCCGCGAAGAAGACTCCCGACATCAGCACGCCAACCAACACACCGGCGGATAAATTGCCGGTGGAGACCACGACGATGACCGTTCCGAGCATCACGGCGGAGGATGCCACGGGGTTGGTTCGTAATTGCCCGAGGGAGCGCCAGGAGAACGTATTGATCGAGACCATGATCATCACCGCGGTTAGCGCCGCGACCGGCACCAGGGCCAGCAAATGCTGCATGGCGACCAGCAATACGAGCAGGAACGCGCCTACAACCAGGGTGGAGAGCCTGCCCCGTCCGCCAGAGGATATATTGATAACCGATTGCCCGATCATAGCGCAGCCGCCCATCCCGCCGAAGAACGCGGCGGCGATATTGGCGATACCCTGCCCGGCGCTCTCCCGGCTCCGATTGCTCGGCGTGTCGGTCATGTCATCAACGATCTGCGCGGTTAACTGTGTCTCCAGAAGACCAACGGCGGCCAGGGTCAATGCCAAAGGTAACACCAGCCAAAATGTATTCAGCGTGAAAGGCACCTGCGGCACGCCAAAATGTGGAAGTGTCGAAGGCAACTGCCCAAGGCTCGCCACGGTGCGGACATGCAACCCCGTAGCCGCGGTGATCATGGTCAGCGCCACCACGGCCACAAGCGCCGAGGGCACCGCCCGGGTGATCCGGGGAAATAGATAAATAATCATAAGTCCGAGTACGATCAGCCCGTAGGTTGCCACGGGCACATGCACAAGCTGCGGCATCTGTGCGAGAAAAATCAAAATCGCCAGCGCGTTGACAAAACCTGTGATCACCGAGCGGGAGACAAAGCGCATCAACCGGTCGAGCCGAAGCAGACCCGCGATGACCTGAAACACCCCCATCAGAATGGTGGCGGCAAAGAGATATTGCACCCCATGGCTGTGTACCAGCCCGCCCATCAACACGGCGGTGGAGGCCGTCGCGGCTGAAATCATCGCCACCCTTCCGCCGGTAAAGGCAATGACGCAGGCAATGACAACCGAGGCATAAAGCCCGACTTTCGGGTCCACGCCCGCCACCACTGAAAACCCGATCGCTTCGGGGATCAGCGCCAAGGCCACAACAAGGCCGGAGAGGACATCAACGCGGACATTGCCAAGCCAGTCGCGGGCCAGCGCCGCACGAATATTCTGCAAAAATTTATTCCATTGGACGGGCGACACAACAAACCAAGCCAGGTTCTGGTTTTTCATCGCATGGTCCGGCGGATTGGCGGCCGGAAGAGCCACCCGGGGTTTCACCGGGTCCGTATTCATTCGAAATCTAATACCCTACCCAATGCTGCGATGCAACAACAAGTTGCGCGCCGGTTTCAGGTGCTTTGTTTGCTCATCCGCGCCCTGATTATCCGCGCAGCCGCACCCTGATTATCCGCGCAGCCGCGCGAGAGTAGCCGTCGTGGAATGGCCAGGGAGAAGCTGGGCCAGGGCCACGGCGCCCCCCCAACCCTCGACCTCGGCGGCGCCGACCACGGTCTCGCGGGTATAATCCGCGCCCTTGATCAGCAGATCAGGCCTGATCTGCTTGATCAGGGATATCGGAGTGTCGTCTTCGAACAAACAGACCAGATCCACACTGGCGAGCGAGGCGAGCACGGCGGCGCGCGCGGCTTCGCCCTGGGCAGGCCGCATGGGGCCTTTCAGGCGCGTGACTGAGCTATCGGCGTTGATGCCAACAATAAGGCGGTCGCACATGGCGCGGCATTGTTCGAGCAGATGCACATGTCCGGGGTGCAGCAGGTCGAAGCAGCCATTGGTAAAGCCGATCTTGTAGCCGCGGGTGCGCCAACGCTCGGCGGCCTCGGCGGCGGCGGCTTGTGTCACCACCTTCGCCAGCGCGCCTGTGGCCGGGGCGAGCGCATCGAGCAGGTCGGCGGGCCGGGCGACGGCGGTGCCAACCTTCCCCACCACGATGCCAGCGGCGATGTTGGCCAGCCGAGCCGCCTCTTCCAACGGTACATCCACCGCCAGCGCCGCCGCAAGGGTTGCGACCACCGTGTCACCCGCGCCGGAGACATCAAAAACCTCTTTCGCCTCGCCGGGGTAATGGCGGATATCGGTTTGGGTAATAAGGCTCATACCATCCTCAGAACGGGTGACGAGCACGGCGGCAAAGCCGTAACGTTGGATCAACACCTGGGCAGCGGCGACGATGCTGGGTTCTGAGTCGCAGGAAAGGCCCGTGGCCTCGGCAAGCTCCCGGCGGTTGGGGGTAATCAGGTCGGCGCCCTTATAAATACTGTAGTCCCGGCCTTTGGGGTCAACGATGATCCGGCGGCCGAGCGCCTTGGCACCGGCGATAAGCTGGCCCGTGACATCGGCGTTCAGCACGCCTTTGCGATAATCCGAGAGCACCGTGACCGAGGTCGCGGCCATCGCGTCCAGCGCGATGCGCACCAGCCGCTCGCTGAGTTTTTCCGGCAGCGCGATCCTCTCCTCCCGGTCGGCGCGGATCAGATGCTGGCCTTGGGAGATATAACGGGTTTTCAGCGTGGTCGTGCGCCCCCCTTGCACCAGCAGCCACGGTTCA
>JAQNCU010000409.1 GCA_029077775.1 Acidocella sp.
CCTCCCTGAGGCGAAGCGCCGTGCGCACGGGCTGCGGGATCGTCGTCTGTGCCTTGGTTGTCAGTTTGCTCGTGATCACGATTTTCTCCCCAGACACTGCGAAAGAACTGATCCTACTGTAAGGAAAATCCTTTCCGGTTTCAACTGGGTACCTTTATCCAGAAATGCTTTCGTCCACGGCACCTCCATCCTATCCC
This sequence comes from Acidocella sp., assembly GCA_029077775.1. Classification (GTDB taxonomy): domain Bacteria; phylum Pseudomonadota; class Alphaproteobacteria; order Acetobacterales; family Acetobacteraceae; genus Acidocella. The sequence continues at coordinate 198 of JAQNCU010000409.1, forward strand.
CGCGCCCGCAGGCCCGCCGGTTGTGGTAAAAGGAACATCGTAATAACTGTCTTTCCCAGTGAGGCTGGCAGCAGCTCTGGCCTCCCGGATGCCAGGCTCACCAGGCTGATATTACAGTCTTTATTTATCATATTCGAAGCTAACACAGCTTTGGCTTCCCTCACAGATGGATCATTCATTGCACCAACGCCAAACCCGCCCGCCACGCCCCTGCCCGACTCCTGAAGGCGTCGTGAACGTTGCAGAATCCGTCTCCACAGCCCTCAAAACCCTCCAAAACCGGGGATTTGCGGGCTGTCGTTGGCTGGAAAATGGCGCGGGAGACGCTGCCAAGCCGTTTACACGCGCCTGCAACTGACCGTTTGCTGATGGGTGGTGAGTGTGGACAAACGCTTTTGGCGCGAGTCCGCTGGCGTCAAAAGCGTCTTTCTTCGACACATTCGCAGCATCTGTCGGCGCTATCACTCATTGGGAAGCGTCCCACGGATTCAGAAGCGGCACGCCGGTTGGCGCGAAATCGGCGACGTTGCGGGTCACGACCGTCATGCCATGTGCCAGGGCAGTTGCCGCTATGAACGCATCACGCTCCGGGCGCGGGTCTGGCACATGAAGGGGCGCACAGCGGAGCGCCACAGCCGTATCGACCGGCAAAGTTCGATCCGCAAATTCAGGCAGGATACGCTGATCCATCCAGGCGCGAAGCCTGGCCCCTTGGGCGGGATCGCGCCGCTCGATCCGGAGGATGCCGAGTTCAATCTCCATGAGGGTGACGGCAGAGAGGTAAAAGGTTGTGGCGTCCACGCTGGACAGCCACGCGACGACATTGGCGTCGGCTTTGCCGTCGCCGGCCTTGCGCAGCTCGGAAATGACGTTGGTATCAAGGAGGAACATTACGAAAAATCGGCCGGCCGGGCGAGTTCACGCGAGCGGGGCGGATCAAAATCGATGTCCGCGAGTCCGGGCATCGACAGGGCATCAACGATACTCCGGTGCTTGCCTGTGATGCGCTGATAGTCCTCGATGCTGAGCAGGACATGGGCGGGCTTGCCCCGGTCGGTGATGAATACCGGTCCCTCTGAGGCCGCTTTCTTGGCCCGGCTGGTATCCTGGTTGAACTCCCGGCTCGATAGCGTGGTGATCGTCATGGGCGGCTCCCCTGTCTGCAAGGCGCAACAGATATGTATACACGTTACTACTACAGGCTTCTTTCGTCAAGGGGCCGCCCGAAGACCGCAGTGGAGCGCAGCCCGTAGGGCGAATGCAAACGCTCGCACTCCAAAGCGCTCATCCCCAAAAGTCCCCCATCCATGAAAATCAACCCTCAACGACTACGCCAGAGGGGACATTGTCACGTTGCGTTAATAGCGCAGCTATCACAAGGCTGCCGATCAAGGGGTGAAAAAGTGACGCCCGTCATCACCCCCTGCCCCTTTTGGCCTTCAGCCTCTGGCCGAGCAGCGCCATCAGCATCGGGCCGAGGGCGAACTGGTCTTCGCGGGCCTTGTTGGTGAGGGCGCGCAGATAGCCGCCGGGGGATTTGATGGCGGGCGAACCATTGACGGTGATGAGGGTTGAGCCGGGCGTTGGTCCTGGTTCGGTGCGCGCTTCGGACGAATGTTCACCGCGCTGCAGAATGCTGGCAACGACCATCGCGGCATGGGCCTCGCCCATCACGCCAATGGCATCACGCCAGGCATCCGGGCTGATCCCCAGCATCGGCCGCAGCACCCGCACCGCGCTGATGAAAGCTGGCCATTCCCGGATGGGGCCGGAGGGAGCATAATCGGCAACATCCGGGCAAGCGGCAAGCACCATGCCAAGCGGAAACTGCGCAGGTTCAGCGGCCTCGATGGGTTTATCACCCTCCACCACCGCCTCAACAGCGGGAGGGGATGTTGTTGGCGCATCTGGCTCGATATTCGCCCCTGCTTTTCTGAAAGCTGGTTCAAGAACTGAAGGCCATTGGGAATTTGAATTAGATTGGTGCCGGTCATTATGACCGTCATTGCCGCTCATATTTTGAGATTTGATGTGCATTTCCAGTGTGTTGTTCACATCCCGGCGCAAAGCTGCCAGATCACTCGCCAAAGCCTCGATAGCCGCGTCATCGCGAAGACGGCGCAAGGGCGTTACCAACCGCATGAATCGCTGCCTGTAAGCCTCCCAGGGGCCTGGCAGCGCCTCATCAAGCCCGCAGGCGATCAGCTTGGCAATATCGCGGCGATGCAGCGAAATCCGTTCCTTGATCAGTCGCAGCGCTTTTTCCGCCTGGCGCAAACGCTCGGCGAGCATGTCGAACTCCCCAGCTCTGGTGACGAGTGGGGTCAGATCAAAGCCGAAGGCGTCGGAAAAGCGTGCCTTGCCTGCCTCATCCTTGCGGGCATAGCGCTTGCCATTGGGGCTATCGCGCCGGAAAATCAGGCCCGCATCGACGAGAGCGCCAAGATGCCGACGCAGCGTCTTCTCGGCCATGCCATGAGCGCGCAGGGACAGCGCCCGGTTCGAGGGAAACACGATCAGATCGCAGGAGGGGCTGGTATCATCCCCCTGCCCCGCGTCATCCTCATCCGGCTCAGGCCTGCCCTCAGGGACAACAGGAAGGCTCA
>JAQNCU010000410.1 GCA_029077775.1 Acidocella sp.
AACGCCGCGCGGTTTTTGGAGATGAACGGCTGCAAGCCAAACCCAGATTTTTCTTCCGGGGACGCAAAATTGGCGCTCTCGCGCTGGATACTGGACGCCGCCAACCAGGCCATTCTTGCCGCCACCGCGGCACTCGATGCCTTCCGCCCGGATGATTACGCCAAAATCTGCTACCGATTCGCCTGGGGCGATGTGTGTGACTGGTTCGTGGAATTTGCCAAGCCCGGTTTCGCCGGGCCAGAAGCGGCTGAAATCCGCGATGTTGGCGGGTATATACTGGGCGTATTGCTGCGCCTGATGCACCCGCTGATCCCCTTCGTGACCGAGGAATTATGGACGCATTTTGGGTATGGCCCGACGGCCTCATTAATCACCGCGCCCTGGCCGGAGCCCGCTTTGGTGTCTGATGCCGCCGCCGCGCGTGAGGAAGTGGGCTGGGTGGTCGCCCTGATCTCTGAAATCCGCACTGTGCGTTCTGAGATGAACATCCCCCCTTCGCTCAAATCCCCGCTGTTGTTCAAGGATGCAAGCGCCGAGACTCTGGCGCGGGCAAGGCGGTGGGAGGAGGCGGTCGGGCGCATGGCCCGTGTCTCAGATATCGCGCCGCTCACCGGGGACATGCCGCAGGGTGCGGTACAGATTATCCTGGGGACGGTAAGCCTTATTCTGCCGCTGGCCGGGATCGTCGACCTTGCCGCCGAACGCGCCCGGCTCCAGGTCGCCCGCGCCCGCGCGGCGGCGGAACTGGCAAAAGTGTCGCAGAAGCTCGCCAACCAGGATTTCATCATCCGCGCGCCGGAGGCTATCTTAAACGAGCACCGCGACCGCCAGGATGGTTTCACCGCCGAGATCACCCGGCTCGACGCGGCGTTACAACGTATCGCCTGAGAGGAAAAATCAGGCGCGGGGCTGGCGGGTCTGCCGCGCGCAGTCCTAAAAGACCAACATGATAGACGTGGGAGACATAAATGAGCAAAAAGACCTGGGATAAATCACGGCTGCCATCCCGCCATGTGACCATCGGGCCCGACCGTGCGCCACATCGCTCATATTACTATGCCATGGGGCTGGGGCAGGAGGAGATCGACCAACCCTTCGTCGGGGTCGCCACGTGCTGGAACGAGGCTGCACCCTGCAACATCGCACTCTCCCGCCAGGCGCAATCGGTCAAAAAAGGCGTGATCGAGGCGCATGGCACGCCGCGCGAATTCACCACCATCACGGTCACCGACGGCATCGCGATGGGCCATCAGGGCATGAAATCCTCGCTGGTCTCCCGCGAGGTGATTGCGGACTCGGTGGAGCTGACCGTGCGCGGCCATGGCTATGACGCGCTGGTCGGCCTTGCCGGGTGCGATAAATCCCTGCCGGGGATGATGATGGCGATGCTCCGGCTGAATGTCCCCTCGGTATTCATGTATGGCGGGTCTATTCTGCCCGGCCGTTTCCAGGGGCGCGATGTCACGGTGGTCGATGTGTTCGAGGCCGTGGGCCAACATGCCGCCGGTAATATGTCCGATGCCGATTTGTTCGCGCTGGAATGTGTTGCCTGCCCGTCAGCGGGTGCCTGTGGCGGGCAGTTCACCGCCAACACCATGGCCACGGTGTCTGAGGCGATCGGCCTCGCATTGCCGGGCTCGGCGGGCTCGCCCGCGCCCTATGAGGACCGGGACCGCTACGCCGTGCTCTCGGGCCAGGCGGTGATGGCGCTGGTCGAGAAAAACCTGCGCCCGCGCGATATTTGCACGCGTGAAGCCTTTGAGAACGCCGCCGTCATCGTGGGGGCCACGGGCGGCTCCACCAACGCGGCGTTGCATTTGCCCGCCATGGCCAACGAGGCGGGGATTCGCTTCACGCTGGACGATGTTGCCGCGATCATGCGCAAAACCCCCTATATCGCCGATCTCAAGCCCGGCGGAAAATATCTTGCCTTTGATGTGTATAAGGTCGGCGGCATCCCCGTGATCATCAAATCGCTGCTCGATGCCGGGTTGCTGCATGGTGATTGCATGACCGTGACCGGCAAGACCCTGGCGGAAAACCACGCCGATGTGGTGTTTCCGCATGACCAGGACGTGATCTTCCCGGTCTCCCGCGCGTTGAGCAAAAGCGGCGGCGTGGTGGGGCTGAAGGGTAACCTCGCCCCTGATTCCGCCATCGTGAAGGTCGCCGGGCTGGCTGAGCAGCGTTTCACCGGCACCGCTTTGTGCTTCGATTGCGAGGAAGACGCCTTCGCCGCTGTGCAGGCGCGGGCCTATAAAAAGGGCGATGTCATCATCATCCGCTATGAGGGGCCAAAAGGCGGGCCGGGCATGCGCGAGATGCTCTCCACCACCGCCGCCATCTATGGCCAGGGCATGGGCGAGCACGTGGCGTTGGTCACCGATGGTCGTTTCTCGGGCGGCACGCGCGGTTTTTGTGTCGGCCATGTTGGCCCGGAGGCCGCGGTCGGCGGTCCCATCGCGCTGGTCCAGAATGGCGATATAATCACGCTGGACGCTATTGCGGGCACCATCCATGTGGATGTGACCGATGCTGAGCTGGCCGCCCGCCGCGCTGCGTGGAAGCCGCGCCCGACCAATTACAATTCCGGCGCCATCTGGCGTTTCGCGCAGAACGTTGGCCCGGCGCATCTCGGCGCCCTTACGCATCCCGGTGCGGCGGCGGAGACGCATTGCTTCGCCGATCTGTGAAAAAGACGATGCCACCAGCCGCGGGGGGTCCCGCAGCTGGTGGCATGGTCGGTGTTGCATAAGCGGATTTATCGTATCCCTGCGGTGTGAACCGCCTTGTCTGTT
>JAQNCU010000035.1 GCA_029077775.1 Acidocella sp.
GCCTGCCGCTGGACCCGGCCTGCGCCGTGCACGACCTCTCGGTGGGGGAGCGTCAGCGCATCGAAATCGTGCGCTGCCTGCTGCAAAACCCTAAACTTCTGATCATGGATGAGCCAACCTCGGTCCTTACCCCGCAGGAGGTGCAAAAGCTGTTTACCACCCTGCGCCGCCTGGCGGCCGAGGGCTGCTCGATCCTCTATATCAGCCACAAGCTCGAAGAAATTCGCGCTTTATGTGAACGCGCCACCATCATGCGGCTGGGTAAGGTCGTCGCCCATTGCACCCCGGCGGAAAAATCCGCGCGTGAACTGGCCGAACTTATGATCAGCGCCAAGCTGAAGCCGCAAAACTACACCCGCCGCCCGGCCAGGGGCACATTACGTCTGGTGCTGGACCGTCTGACCATCCGCTCCAACCAACCTTTCGGCACCGATTTGAAAGACATCTCCCTTAGCGTCGCCGCCGGGGAAATCCTCGGCATCGCAGGCATCGCGGGCAATGGCCAGGCGGAGTTGATGGATGCGCTCTCGGGGGAAATCCCGGCGGGCAGCCCAAAGAACATCCTGCTGGACGGCGCCGAGATCGGCCATGCGGGCCCGCGCGCACGCCGCCGCCTGGGCTGCTGCTTTTTGCCCGAGGAACGCAACGGCCACGGCGCGGTCGGCCCCATGACCCTGGCCGAGAACGGGTTTCTATCCGCCCATATCCGTGGCGCGCTGGGTCGCCTCGGCGTCATCAACAAGGGCCGCACGCGCAATTTCGCCGCCGGTGTGATCCAGCGTTTCGATGTGCGCACCACCGGGCCCGAGGCCGAGGCGCGCTCCCTCTCCGGCGGCAATCTGCAAAAATTCCTCATCGGGCGGGAGGTATTGCAGCAACCCGGCGTGCTGATGATCAGCCAGCCCACCTGGGGCGTGGATGCCGGGGCTGCCGCCGCGATCTATGAGGCGCTGGTCGCCCTGGCCGAAGGCGGCACGGCGATCATCCTCATCTCACAGGATCTCGATGAAATCCTGTTATTATGCGACCGGATCGCGGTCATCGCGGCGGGCCGCGTCTCTGCACCCGTGCCGGTCGGTACCGTTACCATCGAGCAAATCGGCCTGTTGATGGGCGGCTCTGCCATGGAGGATGAGCATGCTCTTCCGGCTTGAATCGCGCGGCAACCGATCGGAATTCTGGACCTACGCCTCGCCGGTTCTGGCCATCGTGCTCACCATCCTAACCATGGGCGTCATTTTCGGTGTTATGGGCGCGCCGCCGCTTGCCTCTGTCGAGACTTTCCTTATCTCCCCCTTGCTCACCGCCAGCGGCCTGTCGGCCCTGGCGGTGCGCGCTGCCCCCCTGATCATGATCGGCATCGGCCTTGCCTTCTGCTACCGCGCCAATGTCTGGAACATCGGCGGCGACGGGCAATTCACCCTGGGCGCGCTGGCGGGCGGCGGGCTGGCGCTTGCCTTCCCCAATGAAGCCTTCTGGTGGTTCTACCCGCTGGTCCTCGTTGCGGGCATTGCCGGCGGCATGGCCTGGGCGGGCATCGTCGCGTTTTTGAAATTGCGGTTTAATGCCAATGAAATCCTGACCAGCCTCATGCTGGTTTATACCGCGCAGCTTATGCTGGTGTGGCTCGTCACCGGCCCCTGGCGAGACCCGCAGGGCTTCGGCTTCCCGCAATCGGCGCAGTTCGGGGCCGATGCCACCACGCCGGATTTCGGGACCACGAGCATCCATCTCGGCTGCCTGCTCGCCCCTTTGCTCGCGCTGGCCATCTGGCAAATCATGACCCGCACGGTGCTGGGTTTCCAGTTGCGCGTCGTCGGCCAGGCGCCGCGCGCCGCGCGCTATGCGGGGTTCAGCAACGCCACACTCACCTGGGTTGCTCTGCTGGTCAGCGGCGGGCTCTCCGGCCTCGCGGGCATTATCGAGGTCACAGGCCCCATCGGCCAACTCACTACGGGCATCACGCCGGGCTATGGCTTTACCGCCGTCATCGTCGCCTTTCTCGGGCGGCTGCACCCGGTCGGCATCATCTTCGCGGGATTGCTTCTGGCTTTATCGTATCTTGGGGGGGACGCGGCACAAATCAGCCTGAACCTGCCCAATGCCATCACAGGCATTTTCCAGGGCGTCTTGTTATTTTACCTGCTGGGTGCGGATGTGCTCATCCTCTACCGCCTGCGCCGCACCCGCCATATGCCTTCAACCACCGAGCCCGCCGCATGACCCTGTTCTTCGTCACCAGCTTCATCGTCAGCATCATGGCCGCCTCCACGCCGCTTCTGCTGGCCGCCGCGGGCGAGCTTATCGTCGAGAAATCCGGCGTCCTGAATCTTGGGGTCGAGGGTATGATGCTGATTGGTGCCATCGCGGGCTTCGCCACCGCGCACGCCACGGGCAACGCCTATGCTGGCATCATTGCCGCGGCAATGGCGGGCATCGCCATCTCGCTCATCTTCGCGGTGCTCACCCTCAGCCTGCTCGCCAACCAAATCGCCACGGGCCTCGCCCTCACCATTTTTGGCCATGGCTTCGCCGCCTTGCTTGGCGCCGGTTATGTCGGCATCGCCGCCCCCACGCTCGGCAAACTCGCCATCCCGCTGCTCGCCTCCATCCCCGTCCTCGGCCCGGTTTTCTTTAACCAGAACATCCTTATCTACGCCTCGTTCGCCATCGTTATTTTCATCTCCTGGTTCCTGCGCAAAACCCATGCGGGTCTCATCCTGCGCGCGGTGGGTGACAGCCACGATGCCGCTCACGCCATGGGCTATTCGGTCATCGCCATCCGCTACGCCGCCACCGCCTTCGGCGGCGCCATGGCGGGCATCGCGGGTGCCTATCTGTCGCTGTATTACTCTCCGCTCTGGTCGCAGGACCTTGCCGCCGGGCGCGGCTGGATCGCGTTGGCCCTCGTCGTGTTTTCCGCGTGGCGGCCCTTCTGGCTGCTCGCGGGGGCGTATTTGTTCGGCGGCATCACGTTTCTCTCGCTCTATCTCCAGGGCCTCGGCGTGCCCATTCCCTCCCCGCTTATTTCGGCATTGCCTTATGTTGGCACCATCATCGTCCTCGTCCTCATCTCGCGTGACAGCCGCCGTATCCGCCTCAACCAACCGGCCTGTCTGGGGAAATATTTTCACGCGGTGACGTAATATCCAACGCCTCACACGCCGCCAGATGCTCGCGCGCCAGGGCCAGGAACGCCGCCAGCGCCACAGGCACGATACGCCCTGCGCGGAAATAAAATCCCAGCTCCGTAATCACGGGCCCAGGCCGCGCCAGCGGCAAAAACACCAGCGCGCCGCTTGCCAATTCCCGCTCCAACCCGATCCGGGCCTGGAACGAAATGGCGTTCATCGTCAGCGTCAGCGTCCGCATCAAGCTCAGCGAACTCACCTGCGCCACCACATTCACCCGCCCCTCGATCCGCCGCAGCGGCCCCTCCAACAAGGAATGGATGGATAATGACGGCGTGGGCAAAATCATCTTATGGCGCACGCACTGGCCAAAGCTGATCATCCCGTCCACCGCCTCGCTGGCCAGCGCATGGTCGGGCCGCATGACCGCCCCCAGCCTGAACGCACCCACAGCCAATTGCTGCCACTCCGCCTGGCGCGGCAGCGAGAAGCCGAGCCCAAGATCGGCATCCCCGCGCCGCAACACATCGAGAATGTCGTTCGACCCGGCGGTCTCCACCCGGCTTTTGACCCCCGGATAGCGTTGCGCCATCTGGCCCAATATCTCGGGCAGAAAATGCTCGTTCAATGATTCTGCGGCAACCACCGAGATTTCTCCGTGCCGCACCCCGCGCAGCGCGTCGAACTCAGCGAACACCCGCCGCTCATCCTGCAAAACCAGGATCGCATGGCGCGCCATCGCCTCCCCGGCGGCGGTCAAGCGCATCCCGCCCGGCAGCCGGTCGAATAACGGCATCTCCAGCTCATCCTCCAGGTTCAGGATCTGCCGGTTCACTGCCGAGGCTGCCAGGCCCAGATGCCGCGCCGCCTCCCGCACAGACCCATAACGGCGCACCGCATCGAAATACAACACGCTGCGATAATGCGACTTTCCCAACATGAACCCTTTATGCCACGCCCCGGAGCGCAAACAAATCAACCAATATAAAGGCATTACCGTTGCCAAAACAGCAACGCTGATAAATTCATCAAATCATAATCAAAACATTCACCCTATGCTTAATTTTTAAGGATGTGACCCAGTTCACATCTATTTATAGTGCACATAAACCGCACGCAAATATAAAAATAACAAAATTTTCAGAACGGTATTCTGGCACATGAATTGCTTCAATAGCCGTGCGGCGCTGACCGCCGTCAACAGGGTCATCAACAAACAGGCTTAGGAGTCTCAACATGAATCGCAGCCTCAGCATCGCCGCCATCGCGGCTTTGGCCTTCGGTGCGTTCGGCACCGCATCGGCCAGCGCCGGCACCTTCCCCAGCATCGAGTTTCAGAACTTCTACCTCAGCTACAGATACGTCCCCCAAAACGTTCAACCCGGCGAAAATAACGGCCACGCCGTCCCGGCCAACGAGATCAACCTCAGCTACGCCAATGGCTGGACCTATGGCTCGAATTTCTTCAGCCTGGATTTTGAACAATTCTCAAAAGGCGATCCCTCTGTCAGCATCTCGTCCACGCCCAATCTGGGCTCGTCGGAATTCTACGGTGTCTTTCGCACCACTTTGAGCGGCAACAAAATCACCGGCACCGATAAATTCGCCTTCGGCCCCATCGCCGATGTCGGGCTGCGCCTGGGCGCTGATTACGACGTGCAGAATGATACCTTCGGCTCCTATAAACGCTTGGCTGTCGCCGGCCCGCAATTCGACATCGCCATGCCCAAGGGGTTCTGGAACGTCTCTCTTGAAGTCAGCCATGAATGGGACACGAATGGCTTTGCCGAGCCCGGCCCTTCCACCAGCTTCTCGCCCACCGCCGAGCTTGAAACCGCCTGGCTCTACCCCTTTCAGATCGGCCCCGTGCCTTTGGTGTTCACCGGCTTCGCCAATGTCATCGGCCCCAAAGGCAAAGGCTACGCCGGGGATTTTTACCACAAGACTGAAATCCTCCTGCACCCGAAAATCCTGGTCGATGTCGGCAGCCTGGTCGGCTACACACCGGGCAAATTGATGGCGGGCGTGGGCTATGAATATTGGTTCAACAAATTCGGCAGCACCAAACCGCCTTTGCAAGGCACCCAACAACATTCGGTATTTTTTGAAGTCGGCTATAATTTCGATTGATGCAAGCACCGCCGCGCGAGGCCGCAATAGGTCAGCCGCGCGGCGGTGCTTTTCATACCCCTATTTTTGCCCTTGCGATTTAGCGCGAACCGGTCACACTCAGATGATCGTTCTCGCCTTTTCAGGAGACTCCCATGGCCCCTATAAAACGCCGCAACTTCACAGCCTTGCTGGGTGCCTCCGCGCTCGCCGCACCGGGCATCATGCGCGCCGCGCGCGCCGCGGCACCTGTTAAAATCGGTTTCGTCTATCTCGGCCCGGTGGGTGATTTCGGCTGGACCTATCAGCATGACATCGGCCGCAAGCAAGCCCAGGCGGCGTTGAACGGCCTGATCACCACCACTTATGTCGAGAATGTGCCCGAAGCCCCTGAATGCCAGGCGGTTTTTGAAAACCTTGCGGCCTCGGGCTGCAAACTCATCTTCGGCACCTCGTTCGGGTACATGAATTACATGCTCAAGGTCGCAGCCAAATACCCGGATGTGAAGTTCGAGCACTGCACGGGCTATAAGCGTGCGCCTAACCTCGCCACCTATGATATCCGCTTCTACCAGGGCCGCTATGTCCAGGGTGTCATTGCCGGCAAATTATCAAAGGTTGGCCTTGCCGGGTATGTCGCCTCGGTTCCGGTGCCTGAGGTCGTCCAGGGCATGGATGCCTTTCTGCTCGGTATGCAAAGCGTCAATCCCAAGGCCAGGCTCAAATTCATCATGATCGATAGCTGGTACGACCCCGGCAAAGAGGGTGATGCCGCCAAAGCCCTGATCGACCAGGGCTGCGACATCTTAACCCAGCACACAGACAGCCCGGCACCCCTGCAAACAGCGGCCAGCCACGGCATAAAGGCGTTCGGTGAAGCAACGGACATGATCAGCTTCGCGCCCAAAACCCAGCTTACCGCCTGCGTGAATGAGTGGGGCGGCTATTACACCGACCGCATTAAATTGCTGCTGGCGGATAAATGGACGAGCATCGACACCTGGGGCGGCTTCGATACCGGCATGCTGAAAATGGCGCCGTTCCGCAACATGCCAAATTCTGTTGAAAAACTCGCCAGCCTTACCGTCACCAGCATTTCATCGGGCAAAAACCAGATCTTCACGGGCCCACTCACTGACCAATCCGGTAAAATCTTCCTCGCGGCTGGCCAGACCATGGATGACGGCACCCTCTCGGGCCTACAGACTCTCGTCAGCGGCGTTGAAGGCCAGCTCACCTGAGCGCATCCGAACATGATCAGAGGCGGTTTCCAATGCCTTGCATGAACCCCGGAAACCGCCTCAAATTCCCATGATGCACATCAACCAACCCGACACCATCGCTGAAATCACCGCCCGGTTCGCCGCCTATGAAGCCGCGCTGATGACAAATGATGTCGCCGCGCTCGATAATTTCTTTTGGGACTCACCATTTGCCATTCGCTTTGGCGCCTCTGAATCGCTGTTCGGTTTCGCCGCCATCGCCGCATTTCGCGCCGCGCGCGGCCCCAGCCCCATGCGCATGTTGCAAAACACGCAAATCACCGCCTTCGGCCCCGCCCACGCCGTCACCACCACTGAATTCACCCGCATCGGCGACCCGCGCCGCGGCAGGCAGACACAAATCTGGGTCAAATTCCCAGATCTTGGCTGGCGCATCACCAGCGCGCATGTCTCGTGGGAGCAATAATAGAATACCAACCGTCATAATAAATGACGCTCGGTATAAGAGTCATTTTTGGCGCTAACCCGCCCCGAAAACCTGCTCCCAATGCCGGGCAATCTCCACACGCTGCGCCACCCATACCTTGTCGTGCCCGCGCACATAATCCAAAAACTTCGCCAGTGCCTGCGCACGCGCTGGCCGCCCGGCGATCCGGCAATGCAGCCCCACCGACATCATTTTGGGCTGGCGCGCGCCTTCCTCGTACAAACAGTCAAAACCATCTTTCAAATACTCAAAAAACTGCGCGCCGGATTTAAACCCCGTGCTCGACATAAAGCGCATGTCATTCGTATCCAGCGTATACGGGATCACCAATTGCCGCCCGAACCGCTCATCGTAATAAGGCAGATCATCGGCGTAGGAATCCGAATCATATAAAAACCCGCCTTCCTCGGCCACCAGCCGCGCGGTGTTCGGGCTGGTCCGCCCGGTATACCAGCCGAGCGGCCTTGTGCCCGTCAGCCGCGTCTGAATCTCGATCGCCTTTAGCATATCAGCGCGCTCATCGGCCTCGGGCATATGCTGATAATTGATCCACCGATGGCCATGCGCGGCAATCTCCCACTCAGCCTCCAGCATCGCCGCCACTGCCGCCGGGTTACGCGCCATCGCCATGGCCACGCCGAACACCGTTACGGTGATCCCGCGCGCGCGGAACATCTCATACAACCGCCAGAACCCTGCCCGCGCGCCATATTCATACAGGCTCTCCATGCTGATATGCCGCATCCCCGGAATCGGCTTGGCATCCGCGATCTCGGATAAAAAAGATTCCGAAGCGTCATCGCCGTGCAGAATACACGCCTCGGCCCCTTCCTCGTAATTCAGCACGAAACTCACTGCGATCCGCGCGCCGCCCGGCCATTGCGGGTCAGGCGGCCGCCCGCCATAGCCGATCATGTCGCGTGGATACGCCATGTCACCCACCCCGATAGGTCGAATACCCGAACGGGCTCAACACCAACGGCACATGGTGGTGCTGTACAACATCCGTGACATTGAACCGCACACTGATAACGTCAAAAAATCGTGGCCCACCAAAACGCACCTGATAATCTCCGGCATGGAACAAAATCTCATAGGTCCCGGCACGCAACGCACTTGCCGCCAGCAGCGCCGCCCGCCCGCCTTCTTCCAGTTCACCATCAAACACATCACCCTCATCGCCGCGCAGCACCACGCGCATGCCCGCCGCCCCGCAGCCGCGCGCCACATCCAGCACATGCGTCGTCACCCCACCCGCCATCACCGGGTCGTCTCCAAATCACCCAGCCTCAGCCGCGCTATTTTGCCAATCTCCGCCAGCGCCGTCGCACGCTCCTGCGCCGCGTCATTGGCCAACCGCGCGGTAAACGCCGCCAATATCGACTCCGCATCATGTTCGCGCACACAAATGATAAACGGAAATCCGAACCGCGCCCGGTACGCCATGTTCAACGCCTCAAACCGCGCAAATGCCGGGGCGCTCAGCGCCCGCAAACCCGCCCCCATCTGCTCATTGGCCGAGGCATCGGTCAGCGCCACGCGCGCGCCCAGTTCCGGGTGCGCGTTGATCACCCCAAGCTGCTCATCCGCCGACGCCCGCATCAGAACATCCATGAACGCTGCATGGATCTCGGCAGCGCCCCCGGCGCATATCCCGGCATCGAAAGCGCGCGTCGCCACCCATGGTGAATGCTCGAAAACCTCACCATACCGTGCCAGAAACGCCGTCCGGTCCACCCTGTTTGCTCCGCATTCGTCCAGCTTATACTGTCCCATCCGATACCACCCCGCAACATCGCCGGAACCCTGTATGTCCCATGCCGCCGCGCCGCATATCCACGCCCACATCGCCGCCGCGGCTAACGCGCAGACCGCGCTGCTCGCCGCCCTGGTCCGCGCCCCGTCCGATAACCCAGCCGGAGATTGCGCGCCGCACGCCGAACACACCGCGCGCCTGCTAGAGGACCTCGGCCTTAACGTCGAGCGCCACCCGGTCCCCGCCGGACTTGCCGCCGCACACGGTATGGTCAGCGCCACCAATCTCATCATCCGCCATCGCTTTGGCCCCGGCCCCGTCATCGCGCTGAATGCCCATGGCGATGTCGTCCCGCCCGGCCAGGGCTGGACAACAGACCCCTACGGCGCGGAAATCCGCGATGGCTGGATGTATGGGCGCGGCGTCGCGGTCTCCAAATCAGACATCGCAACCTACGCCTTCGCCCTGCTCGCTTTGGTTGAAAACCCCGCCAAGCTTTCCGGCACCATCGAGCTTCACATCACCTATGACGAGGAAACCGGCGGTGAAATCGGCCCCGCCTGGCTGCTGTCCCAGGGGCTCACCCGCCCTGATTATGCCATCGCCGCCGGGTTTTCATACGCCGTGGTCACCGCGCATAATGGCTGTTTGCATCAGGAGGTCACGGTCACGGGCACATCCGCCCACGCCGCCATGCCCGCCACCGGGGCCGACGCGCTGGCCGCCGCCACCGCCATATTGTCCAGGCTCTATGCCACCCGCGCCAGCCTGGCGCGTAACATCAGCGCCACGCCGGGCATCGGCACGCCGCAACTCACCATCGGGCTGATCAATGGCGGCATAAACACCAATGTCGTACCAGACCGCGTGACCTTCCGGCTGGACCGGCGCATCACGCCGGAGGAAAACCCCGCCGCCGTGGAAGCCGCCCTCATCGCAGACATTACCCACGCCGCCGCTGATTGTCCCGGCATCTCGGTTACCGTCAAACGTATCCTCCTTGCCGCCCCGCTGGTCCCCACCCCAGCCGCGTTGCCTCTGGCCGCTCTCATCTGCGCCCACGCCACCCGCATCTTCGGCGAGCCGATCACGCAAACCGGTGTGCCCCTGTACACGGATGCCCGGCATTACGCGCAGGCTGGCATCCCCATCGTGCTCTATGGCGCGGGCCCACGCAGCATCGAGCAAGCCAACGCCCACCGCGCCGATGAACGCCTGAACCTCGCGGACCTGCCGCGCGCCACCGCCGTCATCGCGCTCACCCTTCACGACCTGCTGCAACCTCAACCACACACTGGCACGTAACTTGCGAACCTCGTTCCCGGGCACAAACAATCCTGGGAGCGGACCATGATCACACGCAGATATTTCAGCCAAATCCTCGCAGCCTCATTCGGCACCGCCGCGGCACTCACCGCCGCCACGCCCGCCTTCGCCGGCGCCCTGGCGGACATCATGAAATCCGGCACCATAAAAATCGCCGTACCACAGGATTTTCCGCCCTTCGGCTCGGTCGGCGCGGATATGCAGCCGCAGGGCTATGATATCGATATGGCCAGGCTGATCGCCAGCAAAATGGGCCTCACGCTGGATCTGGTTCCCGTCACCTCGGAAAACCGCATCCCGTTTTTGCAAACCCATAAGGTTGATATCGTCATTTCCAGCCTCGGCAAAACCCCGGATCGGGCCAAGGTGATCGACTTCTCGGATGAATACGCCCCCTATGTCAGCGGCATTTTCGGCCCACCATCCGTACTGGTCTCCACCCCGGCTGATCTCGCGGGCAAAACCATCGGCGTCACCCGTGGCGCGCTGGAAGACCTGGAGGTCACAAAAATCGCCCCGCCCAGCGCCATCATCAACCGCTATGGCGACAATCAATCCACCATCGCCGCCTTTCTCTCGGGCCAGGTCCAGCTTATCGGCACGGCCAGCGCGGTCGCCTCGGCCATCATCGCCCGCCACCCGCCGGTTTTGCCCGGGCTCAAAATCACGCTGAAAAACTCGCCCTGCTATATCGGCCTGAACAAGAATGAGCCGGATTTGATGGCCAAACTCAACAGCATCATCGCCACCGCCAAAAAAGACGGCAGTTTGAACGCGATCTCGCTCAAATGGTTGCAAACCCCGCTGCCCGCCGGTTTCTGACAACCACACCGCCATGACCTACCATTTCGATTTCGGCGCGGTCCTGGTCTATTGGCCAGCTTTGCTGCACGGCGTGCTGATCACGCTTGAACTTACTGGCTTTGGCGCCGTCCTCGGCGTCGGGCTCGGCATCGTCTGCGCCTATATCCGCCTTGGCGGCCCACGCCCGTTGCGGTTCATCATCGGGGTCTATGTCGAGATGATCCGCAACACCCCGTTCCTGGTGCAGCTTTTTTTCATCTTCTTTGGTCTGCCTGCGCTCGGGTTGTCCCTCAGCGCCATCGCGGCGGCCATCCTCGCCACCGTTATCAATCTCGGGGCGTATAGCACCGAGATCATCCGCGCCGGGATCGAGGGCACACCAGCGGGGCAAACCGAGGCCGGGGCCAGCCTCGGCCTCACCAAATTTGAAAGCTTCCGTCACATCATCCTCAAACCAGCTCTTGCCCGCATCTGGCCCGCGCTCTCAGCGCAGATAATCATCGTCATGCTCGGCACCGCCATCTGTTCGCAAATCGCGGTGCAGGAGCTTACCTATGCCGCAAGTTTCATCCAATCGCGCAGCTTCCGGGCATTTGAAGCCTATTTCGTCGTCACCGCCTTGTACCTCGCACTGGCCATATTGCTCCGGCAAACCCTGCGCCTGGGCGGCAAATTCCTCTTCCCCTGGGAACGCAGCCGATGATGGCATTCTCCACCTGGGACATCATCCGCAACCTGCTGCTGGCCACACGCTGGACCATCGCGCTGTCGCTCGCCGCCTTCATCGGCGGCGGGCTGCTCGGCTTTCTCATCCTGGTCCTGCGCATCATCCCCAGCCGCGCCGCGGGACTTGCCGCGCGGGCGTATATCGAAATCTTCCAGGGCACGCCGTTGCTCATGCAGCTTTTTCTCGCCTTCTTCGCGCCCGCTCTGTTCGGCATGAACGTCCCCGCCTGGGTCGCCGCCTTCTGCGCCCTTACGGCCTGGAGTGCTGCCTTCCTCGCGGAAATCTGGCGCGGCTGTGTCCAGGCTGTCCCCCTTGGCCAGTGGGAGGCCGGGGCCAGCCTCGGCCTGTCATACGCCGCCCAGTTGCGCCACATCGTGCTGCCCCAGGCGCTGCGCCTCGCCATCGCCCCCACCGTCGGCTTCATGGTCCAGGTGGTCAAAGGCACCGCACTCACCTCGATCATTGGCTTCGTCGAACTCTCAAAAGCGGGTAGCATCATCACCAACGCCACCTTCGCGCCCTTTACGGTCTATGGCTGCGTCGCGCTGATCTATTTCGCGCTCTGCTGGCCCATCTCATTTGGCAGCCGCTGGCTGGAGGGAAAGCTCAATGTCGCTCATCACGCTCACTGACCTGCATAAAAGCTACGGCCCGCACGAGGTGCTAAAGGGTATCTCCCTGACCATCGAGGCTGGCGAGGTGATCGCGCTGATCGGCAAAAGCGGCTCGGGCAAAAGCACGCTGTTGCGCTGTATCAACGGGCTTGAGCCCTTCCAGAGAGGCGGGATCGACATCACCGGCCTGCCCGTCACCACGAACCCCGCCGAACTGCGCGCGCTCCGCCAGCGGGTCGGCATGATCTTCCAACAATTCAACCTGTTCCCGCACATGACCGTGGGGCGCAATGTCATGCTCGCCCCCATGGTCGTGAAAAAACAGAGCAAGGCACATGCCGAAGCCACCGCCCGCCAGATGCTTGACCGCGTCGGCCTCGCCGGGCGCTTTGATTCCTACCCCGGCCAGATGTCCGGCGGCCAGCAGCAACGCGTCGCCATCGCCCGCGCTCTCGCCATGGAGCCGCTGGCTTTGCTCTGCGATGAAATCACCTCGGCGCTGGATCCTGAACTGGTCAACGAGGTCCTGGCCGTCATGCGCGACCTCGCCCGCCAGGGCATGACCCTGGTTATGGTCACGCATGAGATGCGTTTCGCGCGGGAGGTCTGCCACCGCCTCGTGTTCATGCACCAGGGCCGCATTCATGAAGTCGGCCCGCCCGCCGAGATCTTCACCGCCCCCAAAACCACTGAATTGCGTCAGTTCATCGGCCTGGAACCTGTCTGACCGCGTCGGATCTGCTATTATGCATCACGTTTCAGGATCATAAACATGCATCTTGCTTCCTTCACCTACGGCAAAGGCCGCGTCCGCCTCATGCGCGTCGCCCGCACCACCCCCCGGCATGAAATCCGGGAGTTGAGCCTTGAGATCATGCTTGATGGCGATTTCGCGGCCAGCTTCACCTCCGATGACAACACCAAAGTCATCGCCACGGACTCAATCAAGAACATCGCCAACGCCCTCGCCCGCCAGCACCCGGCGCTTGAAAACGAGCCCTTCCTCGCCACCATCGCCACCTATTTCCTCGACCATTACCGGCAAATCAGCCGCGTGAGCATCATCGCGCATGAGACCGCATGGGACAGGCTGATGGTCGATGGGACACCCCACGACCATGCCTTCGTCAAAGCCGCCAACGGGCAGCCCGGCGCGCTGCTCACCGCCAACCGCGCGGGCACGGAAATACGCTCCGGCATCACCGGCTTCACCTGTCTCAAAACCACCCAATCCGGCTGGACAGGCTACGTCATAGACGGCATGACCACCCTTCCCGAGACCACCGACCGCATCTTTTCGACCGCCATGAATGTGCATTGGACCTGGCAGGCCACGCCGTCATCCTACGCCACTGCCAACCGGGCCATCATCGCCGCCATGATGACCATGTTCGCCACCACCTACAGCCCCAGCGTCCAGCATAGCCTGTACCTCATGGGCAGCGCCGCCCTGGCCGCCGTGCCGCCGCCGG
>JAQNCU010000411.1 GCA_029077775.1 Acidocella sp.
TTATCTTAGTAATTTTCATCTGCAATACATATGCATCACCACAACAATATCCATCCAGGGATTACTTGTAGCGCGGAATTATCCGGCACCAAGATTTGCCATGGTCGTCATGCTTCTGATGTTCGTGCCCTTATCCATCGGCGGTGCGCTAACGACCGGCTATTGGATGATTGTAATTATGCTCGCAGCGCCTTTGTGGATACATGGCTCCAATTTAGCAACAAAACGCCTTCAAAGACTACTCATCGACGCGTTGATCGCAAAGCTGCACAGCCAGCAACAGGCGCAGCGTGACCCGCTTACAGGCGCACATAATCGATTGAGTCTTACGATAATACTTGAAAAAATGAGCTCTGTCGATATTTTCGCGATCTTCTGTATCGACCTCGATGGCTTTAAAAAGGTCAACGACACACTGGGCCATGGTGCGGGAGACAGGCTGTTGCAAATGGTCACAACACGCATCAGCCGGGTCATTCGGGAAACCGACACATTGGCACGCACGGGCGGCGACGAATTTATTGTCATAGCGCCGGGCGTTCTTCCCGCAAGCGCCGCAGTGCTTGCGGAAAAACTGATCGCCTCGATTACGCAAGAGCCTTATGAGATCGGCTCGGGATCAAACCCGCATATTGGCGCCAGCATTGGTATTTCTTGCGGACCGCAAGAGGGGGCACCAATCAACGACCTGCTCGGTCAAGCCGATCACGCCCTGTATGATGCAAAAAAAGCGGGAAAAGGCATTTGGCGGCATTACGTTGCGACTGAAACTGTTCCTTTATCTTTATAAAGCCGCAATGAATTCACCCGCAACCTCAATACGATAGGCTAATTAACTACGCATTCGGCTCAAACTTCCCGGTATCATTTCAGCGAGCCTGATCTCATCGATCAGGATCACGCGCCCAGGGGAGAGTGAAACAATTCCGGCGGTCTCTAGCGCGCGCAGGCGCTTATTCACAACCTCCCGAGAGGCACCAACAAGTTGGCCGAGTGCCGCCTGGGTCATGTCCAGACGGCGCGGCGGGGAGCCTTGCGCCAATTCCAGCAGGCTGCTCGCCAGCCTTGTTGCAACGTCCTGAAAAATCATCGATTCTAGCTGCCCCAGCGTGTTGCGCAGCCGGCCACAAATAATCCGTATGACGCCCATGGCAAATTGTGGATCACGCGCAAGCAAAGACTGTAAGGCAAAACCGTCAATCGTTAACAAGCGCCCATTGGTTACCGCCACAACATCGGCTGTTCTGGGTTTGCCGTCGAAAAGACCGATCTCACCGAATACCGCGCCAGCGCCCATTGCATTGATGATCTGGCCCTGACCGGATGGGCTGGAAAGCATGACCCGCACCTCGCCATGCATGATAACCATCATCGAATCCGCAGGTGCACCCGCCCGCATTAAAAATTCGCCACGTTGCATCCGGCGCTCATGTGAGCAATCCAGCAACTTGTTGATACCATTTGGGCCCAGGCCAGAAAACATCTGAATGCCCGCCAGGATGCCGCTCCATTGCGACCCGGGACGGTCAGGGGCGTTGCGCGGTCTCTCGATTTGGCTCTCGATCATAGGTTTTTATCCCAGTAATAAGTTAGTCTGCCAAGCATTTTCGACCGCAGCGGGAATTTATGTTCGAAATACTGACTTATATCCCAGGTTCGGCGGTGTGCGATAACCAGCCATTCGTGTTTTGTGCTGGCTGATCAACGCGGTGTGTTACAAACACAGCGTATGCTTTTGATTGGATTATCCAGACGTGCAGGCTCGTTTTCATAGGCTAAACACCGGTCAACCCCCTGCGGGACATGTAACATGGAAAATCCTTTCGACCGTAACATTCAATCTGGTCGTATATTTTTTGATCGGCCTGCCTCTCGCGGTGCTGCCGGGACTCGTTCACTTCAACCTCGGCTACAGCGCCGCCTTCGCTGGCTTCATGATCAGCTTGCAATACGCCGCGACATTGGCCACCCGGTCGGTCGTTGGGCTTATTTCTGACAGTTTCGGGCCGAAATCCGCAGTATTGGCAGGGCTGGCCTGTGCCATCATCAGCGGGATATGCGTTATCGCTGCGGCTTCAAGCAGTGTCCCCTGGATCATTATGGCGTGGTTGGCATCAAGCCGGATATGGTTGGGGGCGGCGGAAAGTGGAACCGGAACGGGCTGTATTACCTGGGGCATTGGCCAGACCGGGGCAGCGCATATGGCATCGGTGATGTCGTGGAATGGCGTTGCCTCGTATGGCGGCATTGCTCTCGGCGCGCCAACTGGCGTGTTTTTGTACCAGTGTGGCGGGTTGGCGGCACTTGGAATGGCGACTATGGGCCTTTCTGCCATCGGCCTGGGTATCTGCACAATAAAACCAGGCGCGCCGGTGGTCGCCGGTGCGCGGATGGGTTTTACACGGGTGCTGCGCCACGTGCTGCCCTATGGCACTTGCCTGGCGCTCGGCTCCATCGGCTTTGGCACCCTCGTTGCCTTCATCACGTTATTTTATGCATCGCATCACTGGCACAACGCGGCTTATGCGCTCAGCGCGTTTGGGGTCGCTTTTGTATTGGTCCGCGTAACTCTCTCTGGCATGATCCGCCGGTACGGCGGGTTGACCGCGAGCGCGGTTTCTCTGGCGGTTGAGGCGGCGGGGCTAATGGTCCTATGGCGCGCTGGGTCGGCGGAGATTGCCCTATTGGGGGCTGCTTTGACCGGGCTTGGCTTGTCATTGGTTTTTCCTGCCATGGCCGTTGAAGCACTAAAGGACGTACCGGTCAGCAATCGTGGCGCCGC
>JAQNCU010000036.1 GCA_029077775.1 Acidocella sp.
GCTTTCCTGTTTCCCTGGGCGGTCAGCCTCGCCCGGATCGGTCTCACCGGATTTTTTTCCATGCTGGGGTTCCTTGGCATCCTCACGGTCGGCTTCATTTATGAGTGGAACAAAGGCGCCTTGGATTGGGAGTAGCCGTATGAGCCTTTCGACAGACAAGGCGGTGAACGCCGCCGCCCTCATCTGGAACCGCGATCCGCTGCCCCAGGGGCCAGCCCAGGACGCGGTGATCAAGGGTATCACCGGGGAGATCGCGGGCAAGGGCTTTGTGGTCGCCAACATGGATAAAATGGTAAACTGGGCGCGCACGGGCAGCCTATGGCCGATGACATTTGGCCTCGCCTGCTGCGCGGTTGAAATGATCCACGCCTATATGCCGCGCTACGACCTCGACCGTTTCGGCGTCATCCCGCGCGCCAGCCCCCGGCAATCAGATGTCATGATCGTGGCGGGCACGCTGACCAACAAAATGGCCCCGGCCTTGCGCCGGGTTTATGACCAAATGCCGGAGCCCCGCTGGGTGATCTCGATGGGCAGTTGCGCCAATGGTGGTGGGTATTACCATTACTCTTATGCCGTGGTGCGCGGTTGCGACCGGATCGTGCCGGTCGATATCTATGTCCCTGGCTGCCCGCCCACGGCTGAGGCCCTGGTCTATGGTATTATGCAGCTACAGAAAAAAATCCGCCGCACCGGGACCATTTTGCGTGGCTGAGCCCGTGTCCATGCCAACGCCCGAGGTTGCGGTTGTTGTGGACCCGCAACGCGATGCCGCAAGCGCTTTGCCCGGTATCACGGCTGCCATGCGCGCGCTGGGGGAACTTGTGGTCACCACCACGCCGGATGCCGCCCTTAATTTGCTCGCCCATCTGCGTGACGAGCACGGCTATGAGCAGGTCATGGATATCTGCGCGGTGGACTGGCCAGAGCGCCCCGTCCGGTTTGACCTTGTGTATAACCTCCTTTGCCTCACCCGGAACGAACGGCTGCGCGTGATCTGCCCCATCGCCGATGGCGCCATCGCCAACTCGGTCTCCGCTCTGTGGCCCTGCGCCACCTGGTGGGAGCGTGAGGTGTGGGATCTGTTCGGCATCGGCTTTCACGGCCTCGCCGATCATCGCCGCCTGCTCACCGATTACGGGTTCGAGGGCCATCCGCTGCGCAAGGATTTCCCGCTCACAGGCTATGTCGAAGTGCATTACGATGATGACCGCAAGGCCGTGGTCTATGACAAGGTCAAATTGGTGCAGGAATTCCGTAATTTCGACTTTCTCTCCCCGTGGGAGGGCATGACAACCCTACCCGGCGACGAGAAAGCAAGGGTACGTAAATGACCCAACCAACCACCAAAACGATCGAGATCGACAGCCACACCATCAATTTTGGCCCGCAGCACCCGGCGGCGCATGGCGTGCTGCGTTTGATATTGGAGATGGAGGGCGAGGTCGTGGCCCGGGCCGACCCGCATATCGGTCTGCTGCATCGCGGCACCGAAAAGCTCATCGAATATAAAAGCTATATGCAGGCGGTCCCGTATTTCGACAGGCTTGATTACGTCTCCCCCATGGCGTGCGAGCACGCCTTCGCCCTGGCCACGGAAAAGCTGCTCGGCATTACCGCACCTGATCGCGCGCAATGGATCCGCGTGATGTTCGCTGAGCTGACCCGCGTGCTCAACCATCTCCTCAGCGTCTCCAGCTTCGCGCTGGATTGCGGCGCGCTCACCCCTGGGCTGTGGGGGTATGAGGAGCGGGAGAAACTCCTGGAATTCCACGAGGCTGCCTCCGGTGCCCGGTTCCATTCCAATTATTTCCGCCCCGGCGGTGTCGCGAAAGATTTGCCGGCGGGCCTGACCGACGACATCGCCGCCTGGACCGAACAGTTTCCGAAATTCGTCGACGATGTGGAAACCCTGCTCACCGGCAACCGGATCTGGAAGCAGCGTGTTGTGGATATCGGCGTGCTCTCACCGGCTGATGCCCTGGCCTGGGGTTTCTCCGGCCCCAATTTGCGCGCCTCGGGCATCGCCTGGGATCTACGCCGCGCCCAGCCTTACGACAAATACGCCGAGGTTGAATTTTCCATCCCCACCGGCAAACACGGCGATTGTTACGACCGTTACCTCGTCCGTCTGGCCGAAATGCGTGAGAGTGTGAAAATCATCAAGCAATGCCTGGATAAAATGAAACCCGGGCCGATCAAACTGCAAGACCATAAAATCACCCCGCCCACCCGTGCGGCGATGAAGCATTCGATGGAAGCGTTGATCCATCATTTCAAATTGTATACCGAGGGCTATCACGTCCCCGCCGGAGCAACTTATACCACCGTTGAAGCGCCGAAGGGTGAATTTGGCGTCTATCTCATCGCCGATGGCACCAACCGCCCCTATCGCTGTAAAATCCGCGCCACGGGCATCTCGCATCTCCAGGCGATCGACCTGCTTTCGCAGGGCCATATGCTGGCCGACACGGTGGCGATTATCGGCTCGCTCGACATCGTCTTCGGGGAGATCGACCGGTGAGTGGCCAGACCGAACCGTTTACCTTCGATGATATCTCCGAGACCGCCATCGCCGCCGCCATAGCCAAATACCCGGCAGGAAAACAGGCCAGCGCGGTCATGCCGCTGCTGCACATCGCCCAGCGCCAGATGGAGCGCGCCGCCGGGTCCGCCTGGGTGCCGCGCGCCGCGATGGATGCGGTCGCCGCCCGCCTCGGCATGGCGCCGGTCCGGGTGTATGAGATCGCGACATTCTATTTGATGTACAACACCAAACCTGTCGGCAAATTCCATCTACAGGTCTGCACCACCACGCCGTGCTGGCTGCGCGGGTCAGATGACATCGTCGCCGCCTGCAAAAAAGCCACGGGCATCGCGCAATTCGGGGAGACCAGCGCGGACGGTTTGTTCACCATGACCGAGGTTGAATGCCTAGGTGCCTGCGTGAACGCGCCGATTTTGCAAATCAATGATGATTATTACGAGGATCTCGACACTGCCCGGACGGAGGCCCTGCTCGCCGCGTTGAAATCCGGCGCCCCGGCTCCACCCCCAGGCTCCACCATCGGCCGCCACGCCTCCGCCCCTTTGACCGGGCAGACGGCGCTGCGCAGCCCCAGCCAGGCCACGCAAAATGCTGAATGATTCAGATCGCATCTACCAGAACCTCTATGGTGCCGGGGACTGGCATTTGCCGGGCGCCCGGGCGCGCGGTGATTACGCCGATATCGGCCAAATCCTCGCACGCGGGCGGGATACCATTATCGAGGAGGTCAAAGCCTCCGGTATGCGCGGGCGCGGGGGCGCTGGCTTCCCTACCGGTATGAAATGGTCGTTCATGCCCAAACAAAGCGATGGCCGCCCGTCATACCTCGTCGTCAACGCCGATGAGAGCGAGCCCGGCACCTGCAAAGACCGCGATATCATCCGGAACGAACCGCATAAGCTGGTTGAGGGCAGCCTGATCGCGGGTTTCGCCATGGGGGCCCATACCGGGTTTATTTATATTCGCGGCGAATATTTTAACGAGGCCGCGCGCCTGCAAACCGCCATCGATGAGGCGTATGCGGCCGGATTGCTCGGCCCGGACGCGGCGGGCACGGGCTGGGCGTTCGACCTGGTTTTACATCGCGGTGCCGGTGCGTATATTTGTGGCGAGGAATCCGCGCTGTTGGAAAGCCTTGAAGGCAAAAAAGGCATGCCGCGCATGAAGCCGCCTTTCCCCGCCGCCATGGGGCTTTATGGCTGTCCCACCACGGTGAACAATGTCGAGACCATCGCCGGCATCCCGACGATTTTGCGTCGTGGTGCCGCCTGGTTCTCGGGCCTCGGGCGGCCGAAAAATTCCGGTACAAAAATCTTTTGCATCTCCGGCCATGTCAACCGCCCCTGCAATGTCGAGGAAGAACTCGGCATCCCCTTGCGGGAGCTGATCGAAACCCATGCGGGCGGCGTGCGCGGCGGCTGGGATAACCTCCAGGCGATCATCCCCGGTGGGGCCTCTATGCCGATATTGAACAAGACCATGTGCGAGACCCAGCTCATGGATTTCGATTCACTCTCGGCGGTGCGCTCGGGCCTCGGCTCCGGCGCGGTCATCGTCATGGACCAATCCGCCGATGTGGTGAAAGCCATCTGGCGGCTGTCGAAATTCTTCAAACATGAAAGCTGCGGCCAATGCACCCCCTGCCGGGAGGGCACGGGCTGGATGATGCGCATGATGGACCGGATTGTACAGAACCAGGCCAGCATGGCCGACATTGCATTGCTGGAACAGGTCTGCGCCCAGGTCGCGGGCCACACCATCTGCGCCTTCGGTGATGCCGCCGCCTGGCCGATCCAGGGCCTGTTCCGCGCGTTGCGCCCGCTGGTTGAAAGCCGGGCGGTCGATTATCAGCCCGCTTTGGCGGCGGCGTAACCCCATGGCAAAGGTCATTGTCGATGGCATCGAGGTTGAAATCGCCAACGGCTCGTCCGTGCTCCAGGCCTGCGAGGCGGCAGGCAAGGAGATACCCCGGTTCTGTTATCATGAGCGTCTCTCGGTCGCGGGCAATTGCCGGATGTGCCTGGTCGAGGTCGAGAAAATGCCCAAGCCCGTCGCCTCCTGCGGGCAGCCCGTGGCCGATGGCATGGTGGTGTTCACCGACACTGAAAATGTCCGCCGGGCCCGGCGCGGCGTTATGGAATTTTTGCTGATCAACCACCCGCTGGATTGCCCGATCTGCGACCAGGGCGGTGAATGTGATTTGCAGGACGAGGCCGTGAGCTATGGCCGCGATACTTCGCGCTATGATGAAGCCAAGCGCGCCGTCAGCCAGCCTGATTGGGGGCCGCTGGTCAAAACCACAATGACACGCTGCATCCATTGCACGCGCTGCATCCGCTTCTCGACCGAGATCGCGGGCGTGCCGGAGCTGGGTGCCACCGCGCGCGGGGAGAGTATGCAGGTCGGCACCTATGTCGAGAAAGCCCTCAGCTCGGAATTATCGGGCAACCTCATCGACCTCTGCCCGGTCGGTGCGCTCACCGCCAAGCCCTATGCCTTCACCGCCCGCCCCTGGGAATTGCGCAAAACAGATTCTGTGGACGTGCTGGACGCTGGGGGTGCCAATATCCGCATCGATGCCCGTGGGGCCGAGGTTCTGCGCATATTGCCGCGTATGAACGATGCCGTGAACGAGGAATGGCTGGGCGATAAATCCCGGTTTTCAGTCGATGGCCTTAAGCGCCGCCGGTTGGACCAGCCCTGGCTGCGCGATGGTGCGAGGCTGCGTCCCGCCACCTGGGATGAATGTTTCGCCGCCATCGCCGCGCGCATCAAAGCCGTGGCGCCGTCGCGCATCGGCGCCATCGCGGGCGACCTTATGGATGTCGAGAGCATGTTCGCGCTGCGCGATCTGTTTACATCCCTGGGGTCGGGCAATCTTGATTGCCGGGCCGATGGCGCGCGGTTTGATGCCTCGCAGCGGCAATTCTATGTGTTCAACACAAGTATCGCGGGAATCGAGGACGCGGACGCCATCCTGATCATCGGCAGCAACCCGCGGCATGAGGCCCCGGTGCTCAATGCCCGCATCCGCAAACGCTATCTCGCTTCCCCTACTTTCATCGGCCATATCGGTCTGCCGCACGACCTTACCTATCCGGCGATGCATCTCGGCACGGACCCTTCGGTTCTGGCGGCGCTGACGGATGGCTCCCACCCGTTTGCAGCCACCCTGCGTGCTGCCAAAACGCCTATGCTTATCCTGGGTGCGGGCGCGCTTGCCCGCCCAGATGGCGCCGCCCTGCATGCTGCCGCCTGGGCGCTTGCCGCGCAGTTCAACATGCTGCGGGCCGACTGGCACGGCTTCAACATCCTGCACCACGCCGCCGCGCGCGTGGGCGGGCTGGATCTCGGCTTTCTGCCCGCCGCTGGTGGCCAGGATACGCGCGCCATGCTGGATGGCGGGGTCGATGTGCTCTGGCTGCTCGGCGCGGATAACGCCGATATTGCCGCCATCCCGCCCGAGACCTTCGTGATCTACCAGGGCCATCATGGCGATGCCGGAGCCGCACGCGCCGATGTCATCCTCCCCGGGGCCGCCTATACCGAAAAAGATGGCATTTATGTTAACACCGAGGGCCGCGTGCAGCAGGGCTTTATCGCCGTGAAGCCGCCGGGCAGCGCGCGGGAGGATTGGCGGATCATCCGCGCCGCCAGCGCCAGCCTTGGCCAGCCATTGGTTTATGACACGCTGGCCGCCTTGCGCACCCGGCTGGCCGCCGCGCATCCGCATTTCGCCGCCCCGGCTGCATTCCGCCGCCTCGCCGCCACCGACCTGCAAGGCCCGGCACCGGGTCAGGTTGCTTTGTCGAACGCGCCCTTTACCGCGGTTGCGGCCAATTACTACCAGACCGACCCGATCAGCCGCGCCAGCCCAACCATGGCTGCCTGCGTTGCCGCGCATAGCCCGGCGGATAATACCAATTTCGGGCTCGCCGCGGAATGAGCGCGTTTCTCGCCACGAATACCGGGTTCGTGCTGCTCACCTTGGCGCAGTCTCTGGCGCTTATCGTGCCATTGCTCATCGGTGTGGCCTATCTCACGTTTTTTGAGCGTAAGGTGATGGGGGCGATCCAGCTACGTAAAGGCCCCAATGTCGTCGGCCCGTTCGGCCTCGGCCAGCCTTTCGCCGATGCCATCAAAATGCTGTTCAAGGAAACCATCATCCCCACGGGTGCCGACCGGGTGCTGTTCACCATCGCGCCCATGCTCACCTTCGGCCTGGCGATTATCGCCTGGGCGGTTATTCCGGTGAACAACCATTGGGCGATCGCCAACATCAATGTCGGCGTGCTGTATTTATTCGCGATCTCCTCGCTCGGGGTTTATGGCATCATCATCGCGGGCTGGGCCAGCAACTCGAAATATGCCTTCCTCGGCGCGTTGCGCAGCGCCGCGCAGATGGTCTCCTACGAGGTCTCGATGGGATTCGTCATCGTCACAGTGCTTGTCTGTGTCGGCTCGCTCAATCTCAACGATATCGTGCTCGCCCAGCGCAAAATCTGGTTTGCCATACCGCTGCTGCCACTGTTCGTCATCTTCTTCATCTCCGGCCTGGCTGAGACCAACCGCGCCCCGTTCGACCTCGCCGAGGGCGATACTGAAATCGTCGCGGGGTTTTTCGTGGAGTATAGCGCGATGTCCTTCGCGCTGTTCTTTCTCGGCGAATATGCGAACATGATCCTGATCTCGGCGATGACCACGACATTGTTTCTCGGCGGCTGGCTGTCGCCGATCGGCATCGCGCCCTTTACGCTCATCCCTGGCGTGGTGTGGTTTCTGCTGAAAATCATCCTGTGTCTGTTTGTCTTCATCTGGGTCCGCGCCACCCTGCCGCGCATCCGGTACGACCAGCTGATGTCGCTGGGGTGGAAGGTTTTCCTGCCGATCTCGATGGGCTATCTGGTCCTGGTGGCGGGCGTGCTGGAAATTTTCGGCTGGCTGCCCAATGCGTAACCCAATTACCCGCAACCCATGCCACGGAGCATCCTGATGAGACGTCTCGGACGCATGGCCTGGGCCCTGGTGCTGGCTGAAATCCTTGGCGGGTTGTGGCTCACTTTGCGCTATTTTTTCCGGCCCAAGGCCACGCTGAATTATCCGTATGAAAAAAACCCGATCAGCCCGCGCTTTAAGGGCGAGCACGCGCTGCGCCGCTACCCGAACGGCGAGGAACGCTGCATCGCCTGCAAATTATGTGAGGCCGTGTGCCCCGCCCAGGCGATCACCATCGAGGCCGAGCCCCGCGATGATGGTTCGCGCCGCACCACCCGTTATGACATCGACATGACCAAATGCATCTATTGCGGGTTGTGTGAGGAAGCCTGCCCGGTCGATGCCATCGTCGAAGGCCCGAATTTCGAATTCGCGACCGAAACACGGGAGGAATTGCTCTACGACAAGGCCAAACTGCTCGATAATGGCGATCGGTGGGAACCTGAGCTGGCCAAACGCCTGGAACTGGACGCGCCCTACCGATGAGCAGCCTTTCCCCCATTCGCATGGCGCCCGCCACATGATCATCAACCTCGCCTTCGATGTGTTCGCGGCCATTCTGTTGCTGTCCGCCGGAATGGTGGTCAGCAGCCGAAACCCCGTGCACTCGGTCCTGTTCCTCATCCTCGCCTTCATCAACGCCGCCATCCTGTTCCTCATCGCGGGCGCTGAGTTTCTGGCCATGGTGCTGGTCATTGTTTATGTCGGCGCGGTCGCGGTGTTGTTCCTGTTCGTGGTCATGATGCTCGATGTCGATTTCGCGGCCTTGGCCGAGGGCGTGCAGCGTTATGCCCCCATCGGCGCGCTGGTTGGCCTCGTGTTGCTCATCGAGCTTGGCATGGTCGCCGTCGGCTGGACCATCGCCCCCGGTGCCGCCGCCGCCCGGCTCGCGCCCATGGCGGGCGGCCTCACCGACACCCAGGCATTGGGCGCGCTTATTTACACGCGGTATCTGGTGTTGTTTCAGCTCTCGGGCGTGGTCCTGCTGGTCGCCATGATCGGTGCGATACTGCTCACCCACCGGGAGCGTAAACGCGCCAAAACGCAAAATCTCGATGCCCAGCACCGCCGTATGCCTGCGGACACGCTGCGCCTGGTCACCGCCGAACTTGGCCAGGGGGTGAGCCTTCCCAGCCCCGCCCCCACCCCCGCGAAGGAGGAGGTTTAAGCATGCCGGTCGCCTTGTCGCACTACCTCGTGGTCTCAGGCTTGTTGTTCGTGATCGGCATTTTCGGCATCTTCATGAACCGCAAGAACATCATCATCATCATGATGTCGATCGAGCTGATCCTGCTCGCCGCCAACCTCAACTTCGTCGCCTTTTCAGCCGCGCTTCACGACATGGTCGGCCAGGTTTTTACCATGTTCGTGCTCACCGTCGCGGCGGCGGAGGCCGCCATCGGGCTTGCCATTCTGGTGGTCTATTTCCGCAATCGCGGCTCGATCGAGGTCGAGGACGTGACCTTGATGAAGGGTTGATATGTTAAGCTTGCTCGCCGTCCTGGCTCCGCTCGCGGGGGCCGCCATATCCGGGCTCGGCCGCCCGTTTCTCGGTAAATCGCTGGCGATCGCCGCCAGCATCGCTTTCATGCTGGTCTCAGCGGCGGCGGGCATTGGCGCGCTGGTCCTGTTCATCCATGCTGGGCCATCATCCCCGTCTGGCTTTGCCACCACCACGCTACCCATCGCCACCTGGATCTCGGTCGGCCAATTCACCCCTGGCTGGTCGCTCCGCCTGGACATGCTGAGCATGGTCATGGTCGCCATGGTCAGCTTCGTCTCCATGCTCATCCATCTCTATAGCGCCGGCTACATGGCGCATGATAAATCCGTGCCGCGCTTCTTCGCCTATCTCTCGCTGTTCACCTTCGCGATGCTGATGCTGGTCACCGCCGCTAACCTGCTGCAGTTGTTCTTCGGCTGGGAAGGCGTGGGCCTCGTCTCCTATCTCCTCATCGGTTATTGGTATGAGCGTCCAGCCGCCAATGCCGCCGCCATCAAGGCGTTTATCGTCAACCGCGTGGGCGATCTCGGCTTCGCCATCGGCATCGCCATGGTCTATCTCGTGTTCCATTCGGTCGATTTCTCCATCATCTTCGCCGCCATCCCGGCGCATCTGGCTGACCGTTACAGCCTGTTCGGCACCAGTTTTCCGGCGCTGGAGGTCATCGCCTTCCTGCTGTTCATCGGGGCCATGGGTAAATCGGCGCAATTATTCCTGCACACCTGGCTGGCCGACGCCATGGAGGGGCCAACCCCGGTCTCCGCCCTTATCCACGCCGCCACCATGGTTGCCGCGGGCGTGTTTCTCGTCGCGCGCATGTCGCCGCTGATTAACGCAGCCCCGGTCGCCATGGATGCCATCACCATCATCGGGGCCTCCACCGCCTTGTTCGCGGACACCATCGGTTGCGTGCAGAACGACATCAAGCGCATCATCGCCTATTCCACCTGCTCGCAGCTTGGCTACATGTTCCTCGCCGCCGGTCTTGGCGCCTATCCGGTAGCGATGTTTCACCTCATCAACCACGCTTTTTTCAAGGCGCTATTGTTTCTCGCCGCCGGGTCGGTGATCCACGCCATGTCCGATGAACAGGATATTCGCCTCATGGGCGGGCTGGCGCGCAAATTGCCGGTCACCTGGGTGGTTATGCTCATCGGCGCGCTGGCGCTGGCGGGCATCCCGCCTTTCGCCGGGTATTATTCCAAGGACGCGATCCTCGCCACCGCGTTCAACACGGGCACCGCCATCGGCTTTTACGGCTGGGCCTGTGGCACGCTCACCGCCGGGCTTACGGCCTTTTACATCGCCCGGCTGTTTCTGCTCACCTTCCACGGGGCGTCGCGCGCGCCCAAACATGTCCAGGACCATGTGCATGAGAGCCCGGCGGTGATGCTGGCCCCGCTCATCATCCTGGCCATTGGCGCGGCGTCCAGCGGTATATTGTTGCGGGCGGATTTTATCGGCGCGCCTTCCACCGCTTTCTGGGGTGCCAGCATCGCCACGCCCGCATCGGCCATGGCCGCCATGCAGCACCACGCGCCTGGCCTTGCGGCATCGGCCCCGCTGCTGGCCTCGCTGGGCGGCCTGTTGCTCGCCTTTATCTTCTATGTCCTGGCCCCGGCCGCGCCCATGCGGCTCGCCCAGGCTTTGGCCCCGCTTTACCGGTTCCTGCTCAACAAATGGTATTTTGACGAGCTTTATGACGCGCTCTTCGTCAAACCATCCCTTCGCCTCGCCAAATTCGCCTGGCATTTCGCCGATGAACAGGTGATCGACGGCATCCCCTCCAGCCTCGCGGCGCTCACGGCAGATGCTTCCAGCCAAACCGTGCGCCTGCAAACCGGTTCCATCGCGCTCTATGCTTTCATCATGCTGGCCGGGCTGCTCGGCTTCCTCAGCCTTTTCCTGTGGGTCCGCTGATCACATGAACCAAGCCGGTTTCCCCATCCTCTCACTGCTCACCTTCTTGCCGCTCGGCGGGGTGTTCTACATCGTCACCTTGCGCGGGACCGAGGCCGAGATCGCCCGCAACGCGCGGTTCGCCGCACTTTGGAGCAGCCTGATCGGCCTGGCGCTCGGCATCTATCTCTGGGTCATCTTCAACCCCGCCATTCCCGGTTACCAGATGGTTGAAACCCTGCCCTGGCTGTCTGGCATCGGCGTGGAATACCGTATGGGGGTCGATGGCATCAGCCTGTTCCTCATCCTGCTCACGGTCTTTCTCACCCCCATCGCCATCATCTCCAGCTGGTCGATCACCACCCGCGTGCGGGAATTCATGGTCGCCTTCCTGCTGCTGGACACCATGACCATAGGCATGTTCGCAGCCGCTGATTTGCTGGTGTTCTACATTTTTTTCGAGGCCGTGCTGATCCCGATGTACCTTATCATCGGCGTCTGGGGTGGGGAGCGTCGGGTCATCGCCGCTGTTAAATTCTTCCTGTTCACCCTTGCGGGCTCGCTTTTCATGCTGCTCGCCATCGTCTGGATCTGGCGCAGCACGGGCACCACGGACATCGCCACATTGCTGCACACACGAATCCCGCCCGCCGCGCAAACCTGGCTGTTCCTCGCCTTCCTCGCCTCTTTCGGGGTTAAGGCGGCGGTCTGGCCGCTGCATACCTGGTTGCCGGATGCTTATGGCGAGGCCCCGCTGCCAGGCACCATCATGCTCGCTGCCGTGCTGTCAAAAATGGGGGCTTACGGGTTTCTGCGCTTTGCCGTGCCCATGCTGCCGCAGGCATCCGCCGTCGCCGCGCCACTGATGTTCACGCTCGGCGTCGTCGCGGTTGTTTACGTCTCCTATGTCGCTTTGGCGCAGACCGACATGAAGCGCATGATCGCCTATTCCTCGGTCGCGCATATGGGCGTCATCATCATCGGCATCTTCACCTTTACGGTTGAGGGGATCGAGGGTGCGCTGTTCCAGATGCTCTCGCACGGTGTTGTCATCGCCGGGCTGTTCATCTGCACGGGCGTGCTGCTCGCCAGGGGGGAGAGCCTGAGTTTCTCGCGCCTCGGCGGTCTCGCCGCCAAAATGCCGGTCTATGCGGCGCTGCTGATGCTGTTCTCGCTCGGCAATCTCGGCATGCCCGGCACATCCGGGTTCGTGGGGGAGATTCTGGTCATCATCGGGGCCATCCAGGTGAATTTCTGGGTCGCTCTGTTGGGGGCGGCGGGCATGGTGCTGGCGGCGGCCTATATGCTGCTGCTGGTGCGTAAGGTTCTGTTCGACAAGCAAGCCGGCCCAGCCCGGGCCAGCTTGCGTGATCTGACCGTCGCGGAATACGCCATGCTCGTGCCGCTCGCCATCATGGTCCTCTGGCTCGGCATCTACCCCATCAGCTTCACCCGTAATTTCGCGGCACCGGTGCAGGCCATGGTCGCCGCGCATGTCGCCGCGCTTGCCCCCACCACCGCCCCCGCCACTGCCTTGGCCATGGTGACCACCAAATGAACATGCTCCTGCCTTATCTCCCTGGCCTTATCCTCGGCCTTGGCGGCATGGTGTTGCTGCTCGGCGGCGTGCTCGCCCGGGGAGATACAACAACGCCCTGCACCGTCGGTGCCATCATCACCCTGGCGCTTGCCGGCCTCGCCACGCTCTCGGCCCCAAGCGGCCTCGTCGCGGGCGGGCTGTTCAGCATCTCTGCCTTCTCACGCTATGCCGATCTATTGGTGTTCCTGGCCGCCGCGCTGGCCCTGATTTTGGCGCTCGATGACAACCGGCGTGAGGGCATCGCACGGTTTGAATACCCTATTCTCGTCATCTTCGCGGTGCTCGGTATGGTGGTCATGATCTCGGCTGCAGACCTCATGATTCTCTATATCGGGTTCGAGCTGCAATCCCTGGCCCTGTATATTTGCGCCGCCATGGCGCGGGACCGCCTGCGCTCGTCGGAGGCCGGGTTGAAATATTTCGTCCTCGGCGCGCTCGCTTCCGGCCTTCTCATCTACGGCATCTCGCTGGTTTATGGCTTCGCGGGCACCACCAGCTTTGTCGGCCTTGCCGCCATTTTGCACGGCCAGGCCGGGTACGGCACCGTTATCGGCGTGGTCTTTGTCCTGGTCGGCCTCGCCTTCAAAATCTCCGCCGCCCCGTTCCATATGTGGGCGCCGGATGTGTATGAGGGCGCGCCTACTTCCGTAACAGCTCTCTTCGCCACCGCGCCGAAGGCCGCCGCCATGGCGCTGTTCCTTTCGGTGATGGCCGGGCCGTTCGGGCATCTCACCGGCCAGTGGTCGGCGCTGATCCAGATCCTGGCGGTGCTCTCCATGGTCATCGGCGCGCTCGCCGCCATCGGCCAGAGCAATATCAAGCGCCTGCTGGCCTATTCCTCGATCAGCCATATGGGCTACGCGCTGATGGGCCTGGCCACCGGCACGGTGGACGGCATCCAGGCCAGCCTGGTCTATATCGCCATCTATGTGGTGATGTCCTTCGGCGTCTTCGGCTGCGTGGTGGCGATGCGCCGCAACGGCCAATCTGTGGAGAAGATCAGCGATCTCGCCGGTCTCGCCTCCGAGCATCCTGGCTTTGCCTTCGCTATGGCGGTGTTCATGTGGTCCATGGC
>JAQNCU010000412.1 GCA_029077775.1 Acidocella sp.
AGTTTGGTGGGCACGGCACCGGCGCGGCGGAGTAGGGCACGAATACGGGCGATGAGCGATTCAGTGGAGAACGGCTTGGTGATGTAATCATCGGCACCGGTATCGAGGCCACGGACGGAATCCTGGTCCTCGGCGCGGGCTGTGAGCATGATGATGGGAAGCTGGCGCGTGGCGGGGCGGCGGCGCAATTGGCGGCAAAGCTCTATGCCGGACATTGTGGGCAGCATCCAATCCAGCAACAGCAGATCAGGCGCGGCTTCAGTGATGCGGGTCAGGGCCTCACCGCCGTCACCGGCATCCTCTACCCGGAAGCCCTGTTTTTCGAGGTTATAGCGCAACAAGGTAACCAAAGGTGCCTCGTCCTCGACGATCAATATATAGGGTTTATGGCTGTCGTTCATGCGCTATCCGGCATTGCTGGCGTGTTGATAGGCGGAGGTGAGATCGCCCTTGGGGCGGAAATCAGGCAAAGTGTCGCCGGTGACGGCGTAGAAGGTCAGTTCGGCGAT
The DNA here is from genome assembly GCA_029077775.1 of Acidocella sp. Classification (GTDB taxonomy): domain Bacteria; phylum Pseudomonadota; class Alphaproteobacteria; order Acetobacterales; family Acetobacteraceae; genus Acidocella. Next base: position 510 of record JAQNCU010000412.1, read on the forward strand.
GTTGGTGGTATGATCGCCGATGCGCTCAAGATTTTTCGCGATGAACAGCAGATGCGTGCAGGCGGTGATGCTCCGGGCATCTTCCATCATGTATGTTATCAGCTCACGAAATATGGTGTTGTAGAGGTCATCCACCGCCTGGTCCGCGCGCCATACGGCGATCGCTTTCTGCGGGTCGGCCTCGCCCACCGCGTCGATGCTGGATTTCAGATTTTGTTGCACCAGGGCTGCCATTTGCCCAAGACCGGAGAGCGCGAAGGTGCTGGCGACCTGGTTGATCACCAGGCTGCGCTTGGCAATATTGGCGGCGTAATCGCCGATGCGTTCAAGGTCCGTGATCACTTTCAGCGCCTGGACGACCTGGCGCAGATCATCGGCGACAGGCTGTCGCAGCGCCAAAAGGCGGACGGCGAATTGCTCGACAGCACGTTCCTCGGCGTCGATTTTGGGGTCGGCCTCGACCACGCGGGCGGCCAGCGCCGCGTCGCGTTCCAGCAGCCCGGTCGCGGCATCGGCGACGGCGCGTTCCACAAGGCCGCCCATGCCCGCGATCATGTCCCGGAGTTTTTTGAGATCGACCTCAAAGCTGGTGACGATATGTTTGGCTTCATCGGACATTATGGCAACCTTCTCAACCGAACCGACCGGTGATGTATTCCTGTGTTCGGCGCTCGCGCGGGGCGGTGAAAATCTGGCTGGAGGGGCCGACCTCAACCAGCTCGCCCAAATAGAAAAATGCGACCTGGTCGGCGCAGCGCCCGGCCTGCTGCATGTTGTGGGTCACGATGATGATGGTGAAGTCGCGTTTCAGCTCGTCCACCAGTTCCTCGATCTTCAAGGTGCTGATCGGGTCCAGCGCGCTAGTGGGCTCGTCGAGCAACAATACCTCGGGCCGCACGGCGATCGAGCGGGCGATGCACAGGCGCTGCTGCTGCCCGCCTGAGAGTCCAAGGGCGGAGCTGTTGAGGCGATCCTTAACCTCGCCCCACAGGGCGGCGCGGGTGAGCGACCATTAAACCCGTTCATCGAGTTCAGCTTTTGAGAGTTTCTCGTGCAACCGGACGCCGAACACCACATTCTCGTAGATCGACTTTGGGAAGGGCGTGGGCTTCTGGAAAACCATGCCGACACGGCGGCGCAGCTGGTTCATGTCCTGGCCCGGGGCGATGATGTTCTCCCCGCCGATGGTCACCTCGCCTTCGGCGCGCTGACCGGGGTAGAGATCATACATGCGGTTGAGCACGCGCAACAAGGTGGATTTGCCGCAGCCTGATGGGCCGATCATGGCCGTGGTCTGGCGGTCGGGGAAGTCGATGGAAATGTTTTTCAGCGCATGTGTGGCGCCGTAGTAGAAATTCAGACCCTTTATGGAAACACGCGGGGCCTCGGCGGGATTACGAATGCCGGGGCTGGATGGCGTGACCATGTCTGACATTCGATAACTCGCTATTTCCATGGACGCCTCCTTAAGGCGTGGATCGTGACAGTAAGATGACAGTCGTGTGAAGCTTCCATGACGGACAAGAACAGGTTTTCAGGCCGACCCGCCCTTCATACTGGACATGACGGGGATTGCCACCACCTTGGAGGTCACGAGGAATGAGGATATCACCCATGCAGATAACCCGCCGGGGCTTTATTGCTGGTACCGCTGGAATCATCGCCACACCTGCCATGGCCGCCGGGGCCGCGCCGCGGCCCTTGGTCGCTGGTACCAGAACCATCGAGGTCAATGGCAAAGCGGCGAGAATGTTCGCGCTGACCGGGCCGGCTGGAAAGCCGGGGATTGTTCTCGCGCCGGATGAACGTTTTTTCGTTCGGCTGGAAAACCGGATCAACGCGCCCACCATCATTCATTGGCACGGGCAGGAGCCTGATTGGCGGCAGGATGGGTTCCCCTGGCCGCAAACCCCGCCAATCGCCGCCAGCGCCGACAAAATCTACGATTTTCAGCCGATCGCGGGCACGTATTGGATGCATTCGCACCAGGGGATGCAGGAGCAGCGTCTGATGACCGCCCCGCTGATTGTGCATGACGCGGCCAGCCAGCAGGCGGATGTCCAGGAAATCGTGGTGATGCTGCATGATTTTAGCTTCACGCCGCCGGCGCAGATACTGGCCGGGCTGCGCAAGGGTGGCGGCATGATGGGCGGCATGATGGGCGGCATGAGCGGTATGTCCGGTATGTCGAGCATGGGTGGAATGTCCGGCATGGGTAATATGTCCGGCATGATGGGTTCGGCCGATCTGAACGATGTGGCCT
>JAQNCU010000413.1 GCA_029077775.1 Acidocella sp.
CACAGGGTGGGGGGGGGCATATGCGCTAACTTAATATTGCTTTGTAATTTTAACGTGGCTTATAATTGCGCGCATGCGCGATCAACTTGCTGTTTCTGACTGGGAGCTCGTGAAAGCCCTCCTGCCTGCCGATTGGCAAGCCGCGGCGCGCCACTGCGGGGCGCTGCGCCGCTGTCGGCAGGTGGACAGCGCCGAGACCCTGCTGCGGCTGATCTTCCTGCATGTGGCCGGCGGTTTGTCGCTGCGGCAAACGGTGGTGCGGGCCAAGGTGTTGGGCTGGGCGACGCTTTCGGACGTGGCGTTGCTCAAGCGGTTGCGCGCCTCCGGCAACTGGCTGGAATCCCTGTGCTGGGGACTGTGGCGCGAGCCGGTGTGGCCTGAGGGTCTGGCGGGCAGCGGCCGCCGCTGGCGGATCGTCGATGCCTCCACGGTGCAGGAACCCGGAGCTGTCGGCATTGACTGGCGGGTGCATTACGTGGTGCAACTCCCTTCGTTGGCCTGCGATTTTGTCTCGGTCACGGGCGTGCGCGGCGGCGAAACCCTCTGTCGCATTCCGGTGCGGGCGGGCGATGTGCTGCTGGCCGACCGGGGCTACAGTCACCGCGCCGGGGTGGCGTGGGTGCTCGCGCAGGGCGGCGAGGTCATTGTGCGGCATCAGGGAGCCAACTTTCCGCTGCTGGACCGGCACGGCCAGGCGTTGGACCTGCTGGCGGCGCTGCGGGGTTTGCGCCACCATCAGCCGGGGACCTGGCCGGTGCGGTTTGAGGCGGAGAGCCGCGCCCGGCCGGTGTGGCTGCATGCGGTGCGCAAGAGCGCCGTCGCCGCGCAGCAAACCCGGGAGGAGTTGCGCCGGGAACGGGGCCAAGGGCTGCAGGCCGCGACGCTCGAACTGGCCGAGTATGTGATGGTGCTCACCTCGTTGCATCCCCAAGCCGCCACCGCCCTCCAGGTACTGGCGCTGTATCGAGGCCGCTGGCAGATTGAGCTGGTCTTCAAGCGGCTCAAAAGCCTGCTCGGCGTGGGCGAACTGGCCAAGGATGACGCGGACTCGGCCAGAGCCTGGCTGCAAGCCAAACTCCTGACGGCGCTCCTGCTGGAGCGGCTGGAACGCGAGGCCGGCTTTTTTTCCCCCTGGGGCTATCCGTTGTTGGGAACGGTCGCGCTGGCGGGAGTTTCGCGAGGTGCGGGACAGCTTCCTGCAGGCGGTGGCTCCGGCGCTGCCGCTCCAACAACTCGTGCGTCAAGGCCGGGCAATCGGACCAAACTTGCGCGAACGGCGCAGGAACCGCCCGAGCCAGATGCAACAATTAGTTACACTCATAAATGACGTTGAATCTTAAGTTAGCGCGTATGGGCCGCAGGCCAGACCAGGCGCAGCCAAGCCTCCGGCGCGCGGCGGGGCCGGGGATCAAAAGCTCAGCTCAAAGTTGGCCAGAATCGAATGCGTCTGCACCCCACTGAAGCCCACGTCAAAATTCGGCGCGGGCGGGTAGCTGAAAGTCGGGGCGCCGGTGCCGAAATACTTGTACTCCACGCCAAAAGCCAGATTGGGCGTGAGATTGAACCGCAGCCCCGCATACGCTTCCCAGGCAAACACCACCGAATCCGCCTCGCCCGACACCGTGTTGTTAAAATTGAGGTCCGACATGCTGCCCGGATTGAACACCGAATCCGAACCGCCCGCTCCGCCGCCGATGAACGGCGTCACCCGCCCATGCGCCAGCGGCCAGGAAAAAGTGACATTCGCCAGAAACGGCAGGTTGTAAAACTGCGCGTCGCTCAGATAATAACCGGGAATGCTGTCGATCGTGGTGGTGTTCAAGCCCAGGTCCAACCCGGCCGCCACATATTTATTGAAGGCGTAACCGATGCCCACATCCGCCGAAGCCCCCACGCTGTAACGCACCGTTCCGGTGGCCGGACCGCCAAACGTGTTCAACTGCCCGTCCTGATAATACGTCGGCCCGGCATCCAGCGTCAGGTAGGGACCCGCGTCCGGCGGCGGCAAATACCACAAGCCCGGCCCTGGCGGCGCGGGATACGCCATGGGCGGCGCGGGATAAGCTCCCGGCGGCGGCGGCGGCACCGGATAAACGTAGGGCTGCCCCGGCGCGGTGCCCGGCGGGGGCCCCGGGTAACCATAAGTCTGGCCCGAAGCCGTCGCCACGCCGGCCAGCACCATCGCCTGGGTGACAACCCACGCCCGCTGCACGCAATCTGTTCTCATCTGGATGCCTTTCAACTGTTTATTCACCACGCTGTTTGACCGCCGCCACGCCATCAAATCTTCCACGCCCTGCCTCCGGCGTCAAGGGCGTCCGCACGCGAGATGAAATCGAGCGGCAGGCGCGGGAACAAAAGCTGGACGCGGCGGCACGACAGCAGTTGCGGCAGCAACGCAGCGCGGGCGAAGTCAGCGCGCTCAAAGCACGGCTGCCGGCGATCCGGCAGGCGGTTTTGCCCGGCGCCCGGCTCGCCAAGGCGTGCAATGACGCGCTGCGGATCCGGGAACGGCTGGAAGTGTTTTTGAACCACGGCGCGGTGGAAGTGGATGCCAAGCCGGCGGAAAACTTGATGCGACCGGTGGCGTTGGGGCGGAAGAACTGGCGGCACATCGGGGACGAGCAAGCCGGGCCGAAGATCGCGGCGATCCTGGGCGTGCTGGCCATATGCAGTCGGCTGGGCATTCCGGCGCGGGAATATCTGCGGGACGTTTTACCCCGACTGGCGGAGGCGACCACCATCGAGGTGGCGCGGCTCAT
>JAQNCU010000414.1 GCA_029077775.1 Acidocella sp.
GGCTAAGCTGATTGGTTTAAAGTATTGCTGAACTCGTATCGTGTTACAACTTATCCTCAAGTTTTAGGGCGTGCTACGAGCTCGCCGCACAGTGGTTCCTGAGTCAAATATCTGCTGCCTGCATTGCTCAATCCAGAGTGAACTCTCCGCTCCTGGCCCACGCTTGCCATGGGCGGAATGTCGGCCTCTTCCCGCGGGTTTAGAAGCAGACCAACCGCCTCCACCCCACCGCTCCTGCTGCCCTAACCCTCATCCAAACCCATGGCGGGCAGATTGCTGACCTGCGCCTGTTCGACGCGACGGAGTTTGCGAAGGCGCTTGTGGGGGCGTAGGCGCGAGGCACATTGGCCGCTCGAGGCTCAATCGCACGAGCCCGAGAGGGCCATTCCCCACCAGAGTCGAACGGCGGGATAGCGCCCATGTCGGTCATTTAGCGGCGAGCTGCTGATCCAGATAGCTGCCGTCTATTCATATTTGCCCGTAAGCGCCCGTGGCAACCGAAGTTTGGGCTTTTACGCCCAACATATCGGTTAGGATGCCGCCCTGGCCTTGCCGTCGCCCTTGGCCTGCGTCGTGGCGATCGGCCGATTGATCTTCTTTTTGGCGGGCTTTTCTTCTTCTTCCTTCTCGTCCTCATCAGCCGGAACGATAAGGGCACCCTGGTCGTCGATGTCGTCCAGGTCGAACGCACCAATTTCGTTCGCGCGAATTACCAGTGCCCTGTACTTGTCCTCGGAAACCTCCTTCTTGAGATAGGCCCGCTTAATAACGTGGTAGGGATTCAGAACGATCGCATAAGACATCTCGCCAAGCGGACCCGATTTGATACCGATGAAGCCCAACGCGGCTAATCTCTTCATTCGATCCTTCCACGTGCGGACGGCGCGCTGCCCGGTGAACCCAGCGAAGAAAGCCATCTCTTCTGGCCGATTGAGCGTCAGGAACAGCTCGTCATAGAGGCGACACCACATCTCGAAGTAGGTCTGCCCGATGGGAAAGCCCTTGCCCGCAAGATCATCCATGATGTTCATGATTAGTGGCAGCGCACGGGGAACCGTGGAGAAGCCGTCCCGCTCATTGCGCTCCCACAGCATCTGACCAGTGATGTCGGGCCAGATCTTGGCTCTCGCCTCTAGCTGCCGCTTTAGAATGGTTCGCGTCTTAGCCATATCATTCCCTCAAAAATGGCCGACTTTGGACCCCGGCCAGTTGCAGTGCGGACGCCGGTTTTGAACACCAGCCTCGTGTAAAAGCAGGGGCGAGTTTGGACCCCGCCCCCTTCGCTTCGATCTCGCGCCGTCACCACTGACCGGACGCTTTCGTGATCCCGCCAGGTTTGGACGCCGGGCCACACGTGATCTAACGATAAACACCTTTTCTCATATGTCGCCGGACAACTCAAATGCATTCGGCAACCAATTTCGTACTCAACAACACTCAAAAGAGACGGCATAAACCCATGAGGTGTAGAATATTAGTCAACTCAGATATCAAGTTCGCATTTTAACGCGGCATATAACAAAAATATCTCCATAAATACAGGATTTTTTTAAGAGTATCGGTGGTGTGGTGATATGGTGAATGTCGTGGAGTTGGTGATGTGGTGGAGCGGTGGGAGGGATCATCAAGGGGGCCCCGACCCATTTTGGCGCTTTGCGCCTTCTCTTTATTTCAACTCCTGCCGCGCGCTCGTCCACCTGAGCGAAGGGCAGCCATGGTTAACCCGCTCCCCGAAACCTACTGGACCGCTCCTGGCAAAACCAAGTCATTACGATTTCACGAAAATTTCTGCCAGCCTGCTTAGGCGGGGCGTAAGCCACGATATATGAAAAATTTCGACTTCAAACCGAAATCATGTCAACCGTTTTCAGTCAAAAACCAAAACCCCTCACTATCAAATACTAACACAACGTTATTATCTAATTTCCCCACTTATGTTCCACGTGGAACATTCCTGGAACAAACGCCGCGTTACCAACTAACGCCAGCCTCATCCAAACCCATGGCGGGCAGCGCCGCATTTTCCAGCGCAATAACAGGCCGCAGCGCCAGTACATTGCTGATGCAAAGGGCGGAGGCTTTTTGCAGCGTGTCCTGGTCTATGGGTGCTTCCCTTACCAGCCCGGCGGCCAGCAGTTTGGCGCGGCGTATGCCGGGCAACGCCCCGTCGGCAATCGGCGGCGTAAGCCACAGCCCACCAACGCGCACTAGCAGATTGCCAATGGTTGCCCCGGCCACCATCCCGGCATGGTTGAGCATGATGGCTTCCTTCGCCCCGCGCTCTTGCGCCTCCAGCCGGGCCAGAATGTTCGGCAGGTAGTTCAGGGTTTTCACGCGGCAGAGGGGCGAGGCCGCATCCCGGGTAATACCTCGGGCGATGATCGCGGTAAGCGGGCGCGGGTCAGGTGCCGGGAATGCCGTTATCAGCACGGTGGGCGTTGGCGGTTCGGGCGGCAGCAGCCCGCGTGGCGCAGGGCCGCGCGTTAGGGTCAGGCGCAGCCCGCCGTCCTGCAGCCCATTGGCGGCGGCGGTTTGCGCTAGCATAGCCGCCATCTCCGCCACGCTGAAAGGCAGGGCCAGGCGCAGCAATGCCGCGCCCGCCGCCAGCCGGGCATAATGCGCGGATATATCCTGCGCTGTGCCGCCGTGCAGGCACAGCGTTTCAAACAGCCCATCCCCCAGGGTGAAGCCGCGATCGGCGACGGAGATGGCGGCCTCTCCGGCTGGAACCAGGGCACCGTTCAGCCAGACCAGCTC
>JAQNCU010000037.1 GCA_029077775.1 Acidocella sp.
CCTTACAGCCCTGACCTCAATCCGATCGAGCAGGTCTTCGCCAAGCTCAAGCATCTGCTTCGAAAAGCCGCAGAACGATCAGTCGAAGCAACATGGAGGCGGATCGGCTTCTTGCTCGACGCGTTCCCGCCTCAGGAGTGCGCAAACTACCTCAGAAACTCAGGATATGGTGCAACTTAAAGTCATCAGACTCTAATTTCGCGTAGCCAGCGCACTGACGGCCAGGGCAGCGGCGGAAGCGCGATTTTCTACGCCCAATTTGGTAAAAATTTGTTCGAGGTGTTTGTTGACTGTTCTTGGGCTGATGCCAAGGATATCGCTGATGTCACGATTGGATTTGCCGCGGGCAATCCAGACCAGCACCTCGGCCTCGCGCGTTGTGAGTGACAGATACTGGCGAATGAAGGCTTCCTCCTGGCCGCCGCCGGTCTCGGTTAGGCGATATAGATATTCATCGGGTCCCGTACGGCTTAAAAACGTGAAGGTCAGGGATTTTCCGTGTGAGTCGATCTGTTGATCGCGGGGGATCGTAAATTCGTTGCCGGAGAAATTCGGGATTGCATCCGCGAGCCGCTTTTCAGCCTGCGGTGTGCACCAGATCAATCGGCCATCTTTGGTGGTGGCCAGCAGAAAGCGCCCAGTAGCGTCAAGCGCGATTCGGGTGCGGTTCGCGATCCGCGCATTGGTGAGATGCACCCGAATACGGGCAAGCATTTCATCGATCACGATGGGTTTGGCGACATAATCCACGCCACCGGCTTCCAGCCCGAGCACAACATGCTCGGTATCAGACAGCCCGGTCATGAAAATGACAGGTAAAAACGTCAGTGCTGGATTGGCTTTGATCAGCCGACAGGTCTCAAAGCCATCCATCCCGGGCATGACCGCATCCATTAAGACCAGATCAGGCGTGATATGGGCGAGACGTTCCAGTGCGCTTGCACCGTTGGTTGCGACAAGCACGGTGAGACCGGCGTTTTCCAGAGCGTCCGTGAGGAAACCCAGTGTTTCGGGTGTGTCATCGACAACCAGTATGGTGTCGCGTTGTTTGGCGGGGTGGGCTGTCATGAAGGAGATTTGACCAGATTTTCGAGGAAACTCATATATCCGGCAAGCTCAAAACGCCGCACCATATCGCGCAGATGTGCGGCGAATGCGGCATTGTCGGGCTCGGTTTCAGAAATTTCAGTGAGTTTGGCCTCGATACCTTTAATATAGCCGATACGGCCAAGTTGGAGGAGGTCTTCAAGATGTGGCCGCGCGGGGTGGCGCATGGCAGGTGGGGGGTCGAGTGGTAATTGAAGCTCCATTTTGGTTTCGTGTATCCAGTTGAGCCTGAGCAATAAACGGATTTTTTCCAGAAAGGCGCGGATATCAATCGGTTTGGCAAGAAAATCATCATGCGCCGCGGTGCTGGTAGCGATGTCACCATCGTGACGAATGCGTTTCGCGTCATGAAAATTTCCGGAAACGATGAGTATGCGTATGCCCGCACCAAAACGGGTGCGCAACTTGGCGGCAATATCCAGCCCCGAGATGCCGGGCATTGAAATGTCCAGAATAACAAGATGCGGCGATGTGTTTTCAGCGATTGTCAGACAGGTCTCGCCATCATGGGCGGACAGAACAATGAAGCCAAGCGGGAGTAAAATTTCATGAAGTAATTCTACATGGTCGGGATCGTCATCCGCGATCAGGATTTTTTGTCGTTCGCCTGAATATCCGGTCACCCGGGGTAGTCGAAAGATCCCGGCGGCATTTGCGGGGGCGGCCGAGAGCAAAAGCCGGACACGAAAAATACTACCCTGGCCGAGCGTGCTGGAGACCGTGATCTCGCCGCCCAGGATTTGTGTAAGCAATTTGGAAATCGTCAGGCCAAGCCCGGTGCCCGGGATGGCATTGGCAGCGCGCGTATGACCGCGTTCAAAAGGCTCAAAAATAGTTTCCAGGTCTTGGTGGTGAATGCCAAGCCCCGTGTCGATGATCGAGAATTCTGTAACCTGACCGCTGAGGCGTGTGCGCAGCGTGGCGCTGCCACGCTCGGTGTATTTGATGGCGTTGGAGAGCAGATTTATCAAAATCTGGCGTAGCCGTTTTTCATCAGTGAAAACATAATCGGGCAGGTTTTGCGGCCGTTCCTCACGGAATTCGATTCCCTTCGAGAGAGCCTGGAGCCTGAACATGTCGACGATCTGGTCAAGAAACGCGGGAAGGTCGACGCGGTCACGATGGAGATGAAGGGAGCCGGTTTCAATTTGTGAAATGTCGAGCAAGCCGTCGACAAGGTTAGACAAATGCTCGGCGCTGCGACGGATGACCCGAACCGCGTCCGCAGGCCGCAACGTGCTGGTGTGTTCAAGCAATTGGGCGTAGCCGAATATGGCGTTGAGCGGCGCGCGGATTTCATGGATGACGCCAACAATGTAACGGCTTTTCGCCGTGTTGGCGGACTCGGCGGCGGCTTTGGCTTTTTCCAGCGCGGCATCGGTGCGCTCATGCGCCGCGATTTCATCGAACAATCTTTCCGTCTGGTATGACGTTTCCTGCTCCGCGGCGCGGCGGCTTGCCTGCGCCAGAACCAGCAGCCAGGCGGCAATGGCGGTTAGAATAAGGGTTACAAAAAACACCGCCCAGAGCGTGGTGTGAATGATGTTGGCTGAATGGGGCTCGATCAGCGCATATTCATAGCCCGTTAGCGCGAGTATTATGCTCTCGATGGCGACAAACAGGAAGAAGACCCCGAAAAAAATACCGACGCGGCGGTTAATGCGCGCTGTAACCGATGGGGGCAGGAGGGCGGTGAACAGGCGGGTGAGCTGATCCGAGACGCGGCCCGACGGTTTGCACATATCGTGGCAGCGGGCGTCCAGCGAACAACAAAGCGAGCAGATATTGCCGGCATAAGCAGGGCAATGGGCCATGTCTGGTGCTTCGAAATGGCTCTCGCAGACAATGCATTGCCGTTCCGCGGCGTGGTGGACTGGTAAGCCAGGCGTGCGCGCGAGATAATATTTTCCCTTGGTGGCAAACGCGATTGACGGTGCTGCGAGGAATGCGATGGCGAGCCCCCAGAACGGTGCCAGCGCATGGCAGGCGGGACCGAGCAGGTTGAAGCTCATCGCAGAGGAGACCAAGACCGACATCGCCATGGCGCCGACACCGACCGGGTTGATGTCATAAAGATGCGCGCGTTTGAACTCGATCCCCTTTGGGCTTAGCCCCAAAGGCTTGTTGATGACGAGGTCCGCGACCAGTGCGCCCATCCAGCCTACGGCGAGGTTGGCGTAGAGGCCGAGAATATTTTGGATGATCCGAAAAATACCGATCTCCATGAGCAGCAATGCGAGCAAAACATTGAACACGACCCAGACAACACGGCCTGGATGGCTGTGCGTGAGACGGGAGAAAAAATTCGACCAGGCGATGGAGCCCGCATAGGCGTTCGTCGAGTTGATTTTGATCTGGCAGGTGACGATGAACACGAGCATCACCCAGGCGGCGAGGGTCGGGTTGTGAAAGACGTCGAAAAAAGCGAGACGGTACATGGTTGCGGGCTGTGCCGCGTTTGCCAAAGCGACGCCCTGGCTGAGGGCGAGGTATGTCAGGAAAGACCCGGCGGCGAGCTTGGCGCAGCCGATGATAACCCAGCCTGGCCCAGCGAGCAGCAACGATGCCCACCAGGCGGCACCGGCCGTGTGCTGACGTTCCGGCAGGAAGCGCAGGTAATCCACTTGTTCGCCGATTTGCGGAATTAGCGAAAGCAGGACCGAGGCCGCCATACCAAAGGGCAGGAGGGAAAACCCCTCTGGTGCCATATGGCCCGCATAATGCGTCCACTCGCTGAATTCGGGCAGGCCGTGCCAGGCAAGATAGGCAAGAGGGCCGAACTGAAGGACCAGCCACACGGGCTGGGTTAAAACCTGCATATGGCTGATGGCGCGTATGCCGTAGGCCGCGATGGGGATGACGATGAGTGCGGCGATGATGTTGGCGACCCAGAGCGGGATGGGCAGGACCATGGTGATGGCACCGGACATGATGCTCGCCTCGATGGAGAATAAAATAAAGGTAAAGGTGGCGTATATGAGGGAGGTTATCGTGGACCCGATATAGCCGAACCCGGCGCCACGGGTGAGCAGGTCGACATCGACGCCGTTGCGTGTTGCCGACAGGCAGATGGGCAGACCGATGAAAAACATCAATACGCCAACGGCTGCAATGGCCGCCATGGCATTGGCGAACCCGAACGCAATGGTGATGGTGCCGCCGATGGCCTCGCACGCTAAAAACGCAACGCCGCCGAGGGCCGTGTTACCGACGCGGAAAGCCGACCAACGCCGCGCCTTTCCGGCCGTGAAGCGTAACGCGAAATCTTCCACGGTCTGGTTGCCAACCCATTGGTTGTATTGCCGCCGCTGATGAATGACGTGTTGCGATTTGCTCATGACACCAGCATCCGACCGCGCGGGAGGGGGGTCAAGGAAACTTTCATCACGTAGACGAATCGGTGCAGAAAAATCCGGCGTAAACTGAAGGCGCGGCAGATCGCCGGTGACGGGGAGCGCCCCCAAAAAGGCGCGCGAGACGATCATGTCTTATTTGCAATCTTATGTATTCATCCCGAGCAATCGAAGGAGGCGCTTCACCACTAGAAAAATATTATGATATATCAGTTAGATGTTACGCATAAACACGTAAGTATCCCTGTACGTGGTGAGCACGGCTGGTCATGACGCCATGTGTCGGGGATTGTCATCCCCAGGCAAACTTGGCATCAGAACCACCTTGTGGGTGGGTTCCGTGCATATGCGCCAACACTGCATACGAGGTCTGAGACGGGCATCCGGGTGAGTGTTTTTACGATTTTTTAATGTTGGAGAATTAGATGAACGCACGCGAACGGCAAATGCTAGAGATCCTTAAACGTGGCGCAGGCGAGAGCGGCTATGTTGCCGTCAAGGCGGAATTTGAAGCTGAGGGGACGAGGATCGACGAGCTGCTGCGGTTGATCGAACTCGCGCGGAAAGCGAACCTGAAAGTCGGTCTGAAAATTGGCGGGTGTGAAGCCATTCGTGATTTGATCGAGAGCAAACAATTTGGTGTCGAATACATCATCGCACCCATGGTTGAAACGCCGTACGCGCTGAAAAAATTTATCGAGGCCAAGAACAAGGTTTATTCAGCCGAAGACCAGGAGGACACGGAGTTTTTGTTTAATCTTGAGACGATCACGTCGTTTGGTCATCTGAATGAGATGGCGGCGATTGCCATCCGGCCTGAGGGGCGCACGGGGATCGTTTTCGGGCGCGTGGATTTTGCATTGTCGCATGGCTTCGACCGTGATTCGATCAATGATGACAAGGTAACAGATTATGTCATCAAGACAGCCCATGTTGCCCGCGACCAGGGGCTTGATCTGGTTGTGGGGGGGGGTGTGTCGATTGATGCCATTCCGGCCTTGAAGCGCATCTCGGACATCCATCTGACGAGATTTGAGACGAGAAAAATAATTTTTTCTGCGGCTGCAGCGTTGCGGGACTCAGATATCCATCGTGGTCTTCTGGATGCCGTGCATTTCGAGTTATTGTGGCTGATGAATAAGCGTGATTATTATAATGTTATCGGTAGTGAGGATGATAAGCGTCTGCGGATGTTGGAAGATCGCTGGCATGTTTTGAATCAGTGAGATTGCCGTGACGGGCGCCCGGATACTTGTGTTTGGCGGACGAGGTGCCATTGGCGGTGCCGTGCTTGCGCGATTCAGGGATTTAGGCTGGATTGTTGTGGCAACGTCGCGCCAAATGGCTGATAACACGAATGGTCAAAACCTGCATTGGGTTCAATGTGATCCGCAAGCGGGCCTGTCGTCGCCGTATTTGTTCGATGGACATGCCCCCTTTGATGCGGTTTGCTGGGCGCAGGGTGCGAACGCGACTGATTCTGTCGTGGATTTTGACCCGGCGGCGCATAGGCAGCTCTACCAGGCCAATTGCCTGTTCGTACTTGAGACTATGAAATTATTGTTGACGCGCGGATTATTGGCACCAAAGGCGAGGATGGTCGTTGTTAGTTCGATATGGCAGACGATCGCCCGGCAAAATAAATTATCTTATATCATGACGAAAGCCGCGATTGGCGGGTTGGTTAAATCCGCCTCGGTTGATTTGGCGTCCTATGGTTTTTTGATCAATGCGGTTTTGCCATCGGCGATTGATACGCCCATGACCAGGGATAATCTGACGGCGGTTCAGTGTGAGCGCCTGGCCAAGGCTACAGGGTTCGACCGTTTGGTGTCCTTGGATGATGTCGTATCAGTGATCGAATTTTTATGTTCAGCACGTAATACGGGTGTGACCGGCCAGTCAATGACGGTCGATCTGGGGTTTTCTCATGCCCATATCGTTTGAAATAAAGTCACAGGCCGGCACCTATAAGGTTATGTCGGCACCGCAGATACTTCACAGAATGGCCGATGATATGCGGACCGGTGTGGTTATTGCCGATGATTATTTCGCACCACGATTGCTGGATATGAAGATCCCCACAATAGCGTTGCCAGCGACCGAGGCTGCCAAGAGCCTGGATGCGATGGGCGAGGTGATTGTGCAGATGCGAAGGCGCGGTGCCACGCGGGATACAAAGCTCTGGGCCATTGGTGGGGGGGTCATTCAGGACATTACTTGCTTTGTTGCAACCGTTTACATGCGCGGGCTACCCTGGAGCTATGTGCCGACCACCCTGCTTGGCATGGTGGATAGTTGTATCGGTGGAAAATCCTCGATCAATGTCGGGCCGTACAAAAATATTCTCGGTTCGTTTCACCCGCCGGAGGCGATCTGGATTGATCCCGATTTGGTCGCGAGTTTGTCGGCGGCGCAAATTGTGGCTGGTCTGGTTGAGGCGGCCAAGATTTGTTATTGTCGTGGTGCCGATGTGTTTGCCGATTATTTGTCGCATAATCCGGATGTAGGCCTCAGCCCCACGCAGTTCGAGCCGATTATGGCGCTTAGCCTGGGGGCCAAAAAATGGTTCATTGAGGTTGATGAGTTTGACCGGGCGGAACGTCAATCGTTGAACCTTGGCCATACATTCGGGCACGCGCTGGAGAGTGCATCGGGGTATCGGCTTAGCCATGGCGTGGCGGTTGGGGTGGGGATCATCTGCGCGTTGGCTTTCAGCCGGGAGCCGACAGATATTGCGCTTACCGGCAGAATGGCGGCACTCGACAGGCATATGCGCCAACTGCTCTTGTATGTGCCAGGGTTGGTCACGATTTTGCGGGAGATTGATATCTCCGCGATGTTGGAGCGTGTGAAATCCGACAAAAAACACGAGCCGTCATATTATAGGTTCGTGACAACCGGCCCGGGCGGTGACGTTTGTCTGACGCGTCTGCCCAGGGATGATGTGACAGAGACGAGGGTGAAATCGGCGGTGACGATGAGTTTAGAGAGCCTCGGTGTATGAAATATTCTGACCTGGTCGCCGATTGGCTGGTTGAGCTTGGATACACCACATGTTTTTTTGTGGCTGGCGGCAACATTATGCACTGCTTGGAGAGTTTCCGACACAAATTTGCCATGCGGCCCACCGTTCATGAGGTGGCATCCGGGATCGCAGCTGAATATTTCAACGAAATCTCCGGCGGGGGAAAGGCATTTGCATTGGTTACAGCCGGGCCTGGCCTGACCAATATCGTGACCGCGCTGGGGGGCGCGTATCTGGAGAGCCGGGAGCTTCTGGTGATCGGTGGACAGGTAAAAACGGCCGATCTGGCGCACGGCAAATTACGGCAGCGCGGTATTCAGGAAATTGATGGGGTGGCCATCGCAGCGCCGGTCACCGTGGCCTCGGTTCGGTTTGAGACGCCCGTGGCAAGATCGGAATGGCAGCGTTTGGTGGCGTTGACACGCCATGGCCGAAGGGGGCCGGTTTTTGTGGAGTTGCCCCTTGATGTGCAGGCGATGGATGTTGATCCCGCATCTTTGCAAGGGGCAGAATTTGTGCCGCCGCCATTGGCACGAATATCTGATGATACGCTAAACGATGTTGTCAGCGCAATACACAATGCGAAGCGCCCGGCTCTGTTGCTCGGGGGTGGCGTTGACCGTGCCACCGCGCGGCTTGTGCGCGACAGGCTGGCGGCTTTGGGTATTCCGTTATTGACAACCTGGAATGGTGCAGACCGCATCGCGGAAGATCAACCGCTTTATTTTGGGCGGCCCAATACCTGGGGCCAGAGATCGGCTAATTTGATTTTGCAGCAGAGTGATGTTTTGCTTGTGCTCGGCAGCAGGTTGGGGCTTCAGCAAACCGGCTTCAACTGGCAGGAATTCGCGGCGGGAGGGCAGGTGATCCAGGTTGAGATCGACCAGGCGGAACTGGACAAGGGTCACCCAAAGATCGCGATGCCGCTTGCCGCTGATGCGAATGATGTGCTTCTACGTCTGGTTGACCGAGACCTTGGGCGGCATGAGGATTGGGTTGCGCATTGTCGGCGTGTTCGGGCGTCTATCCCCCTGGTTGAGCCGGTTAATCAAACACGGCAAGGCTTTATATCGCCTTATGCCGCCGTTGCCGCGTTGTCTGATTTGTGCCGAGACGACGACGTGATTATTCCATGCAGCAGCGGAAGTGCGTTCACGGTTGCCAAGCAGACATTCCGTTTGCGTGCGAACCAATTGATGGTCACGAACAAGGGCCTTGCCGCGATGGGTTATGGGCTCAGCGGGGCGATCGGTGCTGCCTTGGCGTATCCTGATCGACGCACATTGCTTTTTGAGGGCGATGGCGGCTTTGCGCAAAACCTGCAGGAGATCGGCACAGCCGTTGTCAACAAGCTCGATCTCAAAATTTTTATTTTCGATGATGGTGGCTATGCCTCGATCCGCATGACACAGAGGAACTATTTCAAGGGTGATTATATAGGCTGCGATACGGGTAGCGGCCTTGGGATGCCTGATTGGCGCCCGATATTTGAAGCCTATGACGTGCCTTCAATTTCGGTGGGGCCGGATTTTATGTCTGATTCCGCGTTTCAGAGATTGTTCGAGATGCGCGGTGTTGCCGCGTTTCTTGTGAAGATTGACCCGGAGCAGACCTATTTTCCAAAAATAACGAGCCGGGTAACGGCAACCGGCGGCATGGAATCAGAACCTTTGCATCGCATGACGCCACCCTTGCCGCCCGCGCAGGTGACAGATCTCGGTCGGTATCTGCCAGTCTCCGAAGGAGAGGTGACCTGATGGATGACATGATGGGCATCAAAGCGGTGATCCTGGCGGGAGGGCGGGGCTCACGCCTTGCCGAGGAGACCAGCAGCCGCCCGAAGCCGATGGTCGAGATCGGGGGATTTCCGATCCTGTGGCATATCATGAAGACCTATTCACATTACGGTATCAATGATTTTGTGATCTGCTGCGGATATCTCGGATACCGGATCAAAGAATATTTCTACCATTATTATCTGCATAATTCTGATGTGACGATTGACGTTCATCGCGGGATGACGGTGCATGGAACAATGTCTGAAGATTGGCGGATCACCTTGATCGATACGGGGTTGGAGACGCAGACCGGTGGGCGGCTGAAGCGCGTGCGCGAACATCTTGATGGTTCCGAGCTGTTTTGCCTGACCTATGGTGATGGTGTGGGTTCAATCAATATCGCGGAGACCATCGCGTTTCATCGGCAGCACGGGCGACAGGCGACTGTAACCGCGGTGCAGCCATCCGCACGGTTCGGCGCGTTGGTCATGGATGGCAACCGCGTGAGCGCCTTTGAAGAAAAACCCCCCGGAGATGGCAACCAGATCAATGGCGGGTATTTTGTGTTGTCGCCAAAGGTCATCGACCGGATTGAAAGTGACGCCACGCTCTGGGAGCGTGAGCCGATGGAGTCACTGGCCAGGGATGGTGAATTGATGGCGTTCCGGCATTCCGGCTTTTGGCAGCCGATGGATACTTTGCGTGACCGTCAGAATTTGGAAGAATTATGGCAAAGCGGAAAGGCGCCGTGGAAGATATGGTAGCGGGGCGGCTTCCTTCACCGGAATTCTGGCTGGGTCGCCGCGTATTTCTCACCGGGCATACTGGGTTTAAGGGTGGGTGGCTGGCTTTGTGGCTGCACATGTTGGGCGCAAAAATACAAGGTTTCGCACTGCCGCCATCGACGGTGCCGAATTTGTTTACCCTGCTCGGGCTAGAGTCCATCATCGGTCATGAGATTGGCGATGTACGCGATGCGGTGGCGGTGCAAAACGCTGTGCAACGGTTTAGCCCCGAAATTATTATTCATATGGCAGCGCAACCGCTTGTGTTGTTGTCTTATGAGCAACCAGTTGAAACCTATGCGACCAATGTGATGGGCACCGTGCATGTGCTGGAAGCGGCACGGCGCTGTGATGAGACCCAGGTGACGCTGATTGTGACGAGCGATAAATGTTATGAAAATCATGACGTGATTTGGGGTTACAGGGAGCATGACCCGAAGGGTGGGCATGACCCCTATAGCAATAGCAAGGGATGCGCGGAACTCGTAACGTCGGCCTATGCAAATTCATATTTCGCGCCTGCCCTGCGGGCTTTGGGATCGGTGCGCGCGGGCAATGTCATCGGCGGCGGCGATTGGTCCCGGGATCGGTTGATGACTGATTTGGTCGCGGCTTTGCTGCAGGGGCAGCCGCCGGCGTTACGTGCCCCGGGCGCGGTTCGTCCCTGGCAGCATGTACTGGAGCCGCTATCAGGTTACCTGGTGGCCATAGAGGCCCTGGCCGAGTCTCGCGCGGCCGGTGCGGCGTGGAATTTTGGGCCAGCGCCGAGCAGTGAGGTGGCGGTTGCTGAGATTGCCGAGAAAATCTGTGGGTTTTGGGGCGGTGGCATCAAGCCGATTATTGATGACACCACGAATCGTGGCAGTGAGGCGCAGTTTTTGGCGCTCGATTCAACAAAGGCAAGGCGGGAACTGGGATGGTTGCCGCGTTGGGGGTTGGATGATGCATTGGCCCAAACGGTTTCATGGTATCGTGAATGGCAGCGTGGCGCGGATATGCGCGAAGTTACCCAGGAGCAGATAACGCGATATTGCGGCGGTAGCGTGGCACAGCCACATAAATTTGCGGAGATTGCATGAACAAACTGACCCCGATATCCGGCACCGACCAATCCCAGGCGGAGGCATTGCGCGGTAAAATTCTGGAACTTGTCGCGCAGTACGCTGAACTTGCCCATGCGCCTAAACCTTTCATACCCGGGCAATCCGCCGTGCCTGTCTCGGGTAAGGTTTATGGGGCGTCGGACATGGTCTCGCTGGCTGACAGCGCCTTGGATTTCTGGCTCACGACCGGGCGGTTCAATGCCGCGTTTGAGCAGCGGTTGCGGCGGTTCATGGGGGTGCAGCACGCGCTGACCTGCAATTCCGGTTCATCGGCGAATTTGTTGGCGATGAGCGCACTTACGAGCCCGATGCTGGGTGAACGCGCTTTAAAGCCGGGGGATGAGGTTATCACCTGCGCTGCCGGTTTTCCGACGACGGTGAATCCGATCCTGCAAAATAATCTGGTGCCGGTTTTTGTGGATGTTCATATTCCCACCTACAATATTCGCGCCGATTTGATCGAAGCGGCGATAACACCGAAAACGCGCGCGATTATGATCGCGCATACTTTGGGTAACCCTTTTGACCTCGATATCATTCTCGATGTCGCCAAGCGGCATAACCTGTATCTCGTTGAGGATACATGCGATGCACTGGGCGGGACCTATCGGGGTAAACTTGTTGGTACGCATGGCGATATTGGAACGCTGAGTTTTTATCCGGCCCATCATATCACGATGGGTGAAGGTGGTGCCGTGTTCACCAACCGGAGCAAGCTAAAGCGGATTTTGGAGTCTGTTCGTGATTGGGGGCGCGATTGCTGGTGCGACCCTGGCAAGGACAACACATGCAATAAAAGGTTTGAGCACCAACTGGGTGAATTGCCTTTTGGCTATGACCATAAATATACCTACTCCAATATCGGGTATAATCTGAAAATTACAGATATGCAGGCCGCGGTGGGGCTCGCGCAGTTTGATAGGCTGGAAGGGTTTATTGCGGCGCGGCGGTATAATTTCTTGCGTCTGAAAGCAGCGTTAACGCCGCTGGAAGAGTTTTTAATTCTGCCTGAGGCGACGCGCCATGCGGAGCCTTCGTGGTTCGGGTTTCCATTGACGATACGCCCCGGCGCGCCGTTCACCCGTGATGAATTGGTTGTGCATCTGAATGAACGGAAGATCGCGACGAGATTGCTGTTTGGGGGCAATCTGCTCCGGCAGCCATATATGGTCGGGCGCGATCACAAAATCTCCGGCACTTTGGATGCAACAGACATCGTGATGACATCAACATTCTGGGTCGGCGTGTATCCCGGTCTCGGCGACGCGCAGATTGACTACATGGTCGATGAAATCACGGGTTTTTGCCGTAAATCCGCGTGATAATGTTGGGCCCGGCGGAAGGGTCTGGGTCAGACGCGAGGGATAAATATATCATCCGATTGGCGGCAGAATTGCGGCGAGGTGATTTCCCGATTGTGGTAACCGGTGGCACCGGTTGGCTTGGGCGGGCTACGCTTAATCTGCTCGACCGGATGTTAGGGCCACTGTTCCATGACCGGGTCCGGGTGTTCGGATCGTCCGCGAGGACATTGGTCTTGCCATCAGGCCGGGACATTGGTTGCCTCGCCCTCACCTCGTTATCCGAGGTGCCGTTGCGACCATCGTTATGGCTGCATTATGCGTGCCTGACAAAAGATCGTGTTGAAAGCGAGGGGCACCAAGCTTTCATGTCGCAGAACGATACGATACGCGAGCATGTGGCGTCGTTAATCGAACGCCATGGCGCCTTTGGGATGTTTTTGCCGTCATCGGGAGCGGTATACGGCCCGGGACGCACGACTAATCCTGATCCGGTGATCAACCCGTATGGTGCGGGAAAACGCCGTGACGAGCGGCGTTTTTTGGCGCTCGCGGCGGGAAATGGCATGCGGCTTGTCACCACGCGTATTTTTAATATTGCCGGACCCTTTATCAACAAAACTGAGACCTATGCGATTGCAAGTTTTATCACAGCACTTCTGGCGCGTCAGCCGGTTGTGATCCGCGCGCGGGGCTTTGTCTATCGGTCGTACGTGCCCGTTGAGGATTTAATTCTAATTGCCCTCGGAATTTTGATGAACATGGTCGAGGCCCAATCCCTGTGCTTTGACACGCAAGGTGAAGTTACGATTGAGGTTGAGGCTTTGGCGTGGCGCGCGGTGCGTTTACTCGGGTTTGCAGATGCGCGCGTTGAACGAAACCGCGCCGAGCATGTGCCAGACAATACCTATGTCGGCGAAGGCGCTATGATGCGCGCGCTTGCGGCGCAGCTT
>JAQNCU010000415.1 GCA_029077775.1 Acidocella sp.
CCTGGGGCCTTTCCGCCCAGGTCGGGATTTCGGCGAGCGCGTCGGATTATGTCACGCTGCTCAAACCCCGCGTGCTTACGCTCGTGGTGTTCACAGGTGCCATCGGGCTCGTCATCGCGCCCAATTCTATCAACCCGTTCCTCGGCCTGACCGCGATTTTCTGCATCACCATTGCCGCCGGGGCGGCGGGTGCGATCAATATGTGGTACGACCGGGATATCGACGCGATCATGAAGCGTACGGCGAACCGCCCCATCCCCGCCGGGCGCCTCAGCGCGGAAAGTGCGCTGGCCTTCGGCGTGATCCTCGCTGTGCTCTCGGTGCTGGTGATGTTTTTGGCGACCAACGCCATTGCCGCGCTCACCTTGGCCTTGTCCATCGCGTTTTATGTGTTTGTTTACACCATGTGGCTGAAGCGGCTCACCCCGCAGAACATCGTCATCGGCGGCGCGGCGGGCGCGTTCCCGCCGGTCATCGGCTGGGCAGCCGCCACCGGCAACATCACCGCTTTGCCTTTTTTGCTGTTCGCGATCATTTTCATCTGGACGCCGCCGCATTTCTGGGCGCTGTCGCTCTATGCTTCGGGCGATTATGAACGTGCGGGTGTGCCCATGCTGCCCGTGGTGCGCGGCGCGCGCCATACCCGCATCTGTGTGATGGTCTACACGCTGCTGCTGGTTCCCGTCACGCTTGCCCCCTTCGTGCTCGGCCTTGCGGGGCGCATTTACGGGCTCAGCGCGCTCATCCTCGGTGCCGTTTTCGTCGCCTATGCCTGGGCCACCCTGAACGACGCACAGGACGAGACCGGCAAGAGCCTGACAAGGGACCGCCCGGCCAAGGCGATGTTTCGCTATTCGATCTTATATTTATTCCTGCTGTTCGGCGCCTGCGCGCTCGACAGGCTGATCTGATGGCGGAAAAACCCCCCAGCACCGATAATGTGGCGTTGGCGGCCGCAAAGGCCGGTCTGCGCAGGCTCGATGAGTTCGACGCCATGCCCCGCCCTGAACTGGTGGAATCCGACTGGTCGCCTGAGCAGCGCGCTGTGTATCTGCGCGGGCAACGCATGCGCAACTGGATGCTGCTCGCCGCCATGGGCGGGTTCTGCCTGTTGATCTACGCCATCGCCATCGTGAAGCTGCACGAATATGGCCAGATGTGGTAATGAGTTCCGAGAGCTAAGAGAGAGTCAAAACGCATGAGCGGCACAATCCACACGGCCACCGACCAGATCAAGGCAACCGTTCCGCACCCGTATCACATGGTCGAGCCCAGCATCTGGCCGCTTTGCGGGGCCGTGGCCGCGATATTGATCGCCACGGGCATTATCCTCGCCGCGCATTTTCATCAATATTACGTATTGGCGCTCGGCTTTTTCGCCACCATCGGCACCATGTTCGTGTGGTGGCGGGACATGGTGCGTGAGGCGCGGACGCCCGGGCTGCACAAGCTCATCACCCAGATCGGGATGCGTTATGGTATGGCGCTGTTCATAACGTCCGAGGTGATGTTTTTCGTCTCGTTCTTCTGGAATTATTTTAATTACTTCTTCTTTCCGGCAAAAATGGGTACGGCCTATGCCGCCGTCTGGCCGCCCCAAGGCATCACCACCATCGACCCGTTCGCCATTCCGTTGTTCAACACCATGACTCTGTTGCTCTCGGGCACCACCATCACCTGGGCGCATCATGCCTTGCTCGAGGGCGATAAAAAGAACCTCGTGCGTGGGCTCGGCATCACGGTCATCCTCGGGCTGATGTTCCTGTGCGGGCAGGCCTGGGAATATACCCATTCGCCATTTAATTTCTATCATGGCGGGGTGTTCCCCTCGGCGTTCTTCATCGCCACGGGCTTCCACGGCTTCCATGTCATCGTCGGCACCGCCTTCCTCGCGGTGTGCTTCTTCCGCGCGCGGGACGACCAGTTCACCCCCGCCCGGCATTTCGGGTTCGAGGCCGCCGCCTGGTACTGGCATTTCGTCGATGTGGTGTGGCTGTTCCTGTTCGTCTGCGTCTATTTCCTGGGCCGGAGCGCGATTGTCGCTGGCTGAGATCAGCCGGGCGCGCTGGCGGCGGCTCATCGCCCCCGGCATCGCGGCGTTTATCACCTTCTGGCTGTTGATCGCACTCGGGGTCTGGCAGTTGCACAGGCTGAAATGGAAGGAGGCGATCCTCGCCAACATCCACCACGCCGCCATCTCCCCCCCGGTGCCGATGCCGCCTCAACCGGACCGGCACCCGTTCGAGAAAGTGTTCATCACCGGCCATTGGATCACGAACAAAGCGGCACTTTACGGCCAGGAAGTGCATGACAGCCCGCGCGGCCCGATCTCGGGCGGGGAACTGATCATGCCGTTCAGGCGCGATGACGGACAGATCATGCTGGTCGATCTCGGCTGGGTGCCCGAGATGACCCCCAAACCATATCCCGTGCCAGCGGGTGAGACCCAGGCCACAGGCTATCTGCACGGGACGATCAAGCCCGGCTGGTTCGCCGGCACGGACGATCCCAAAGCCGGGCTGTTCTACACGCTGGACCCGCGCCGGATCGCGGCGGGGCTGGGGCTGGGGCCTGTAAGCCACAATATATTGATCGCGATGGGCAAGCTGCCACCACCGGGCAGCGCCAAACCCCAACCGGCCCAGGCCTTGCCACATCCACCCAATAATCACTACGGATACGCACTCACCTGGTTCGGCTTCGCGCTGGTGCTGGTGTTTGA
>JAQNCU010000416.1 GCA_029077775.1 Acidocella sp.
AACATTGACGCAGACATGGATGGCATAGCCGCTGAGATGCCATTGCGCGGCCTGGGTGATCGCGCGGGTCAGCACCCAGATGGTCAGTTCCTTGATCAGCCCCGTCATCTCGATCAGCGGGATGAATTCATTGGGCATGACGAGGCCGAGCGTGGGGTGATACCAGCGCAACAAAGCCTCCGCGGCGATACAGCGGCCGGATTTGATGTCGATCCGCGCCTGGTAGCTAAGCTCGAAATCCGCCCGGGCGCTTAAAGACTGTCCGGCATCCGAGATGAGTGCGAAGGCGCGGCGATGGTCATCGGAAAGGTCGTATTTACATTCAACCCACCCGCGCCACGAGCCAGCGGCTTCCTGGCCGGCGAGGAAGGTGGCCTGGACCAGATCCTCGGCAGCACCCAGGCCGAGCTTCAGGTCGCAGACGCCGACACCGGCCTTGATGGTGACCGGGATGCCCCGGCAGATCAGCGGCTTTTCCAGCAGCGTGATCAGTTCGGTCAGGGTGGATTCATAATCATGCGGGCTTCGGGCGCGAAAAATAAACCCAAGGCTCCAGAAACCGACGCGATAGGCGGGCTGGCGACTGTTGATAAAGGTGAGGTCGGCGAGCCGGATGGTGATCAGGTCGTCAGCGAATTTATAGCCGAAGCAGCGGATGATATCGTCGTATCTTTTGGTGTCGGCGATGTTGATAACGACGAGAAACGTCTCGTGTTCCTGTAACACGTCTTGCCGCGTGATGTTAATTTCACGCAACAAAAACGCACGGTCGCGCAAGGCAGTCTGACCGCCTGATGCGGCTGAGAAGGAAGGCTCACCCGAGAGAAGGCCCGGATTTTCTCCGGCAAGCGTGATTTCGGTCATTTGTAAGCCCTTTTTGCCGGTGCGACGACGCCTTTGTCTGGCAAGTGAACGCACATGCCATGCAATATGTCAGTACATACAACACAGATATATCAATTGGGATTACAAAACTTTAACAACACTAACATTAAAAAGGGTCGTTTAAAAGCAACGTATTAAGAGGATTTAATGACACGAATTGGCCCTCAACGCTCGGGTTGCGAGCGTTGAGGGTGTGTTTGAACCGTTATTCAGCGGCCATGGCGAGCGGGGTAGGGTCGGCCTTGGCGGTTTTGCCAAAGGCGATGTAAAGCCCGGCGGCGGTGAACACCACTGCACCCACGATGTTGCCCAGGGTGACGGGAATTTCGTTCCACATCCACCATTGGCCGACAGTGACCGGCGCGCCGAGCAGGATGCCGCAGGGGATAACAAACATATTCACGATGCTATGCTCAAAGCCCTGGGCAACGAAGGCCATGATCGGCAGGTACATGGCGAAGATTTTGCCGATGGTGGAGCGTGAGACCAGAGCCATGACCGCGCCGAGGCTGACCATCCAGTTGCAGATCATGCCCTTAAGGAAGGCCGTACCCCAGCCAGCGGCACCGGCCTTCATGTAGGGCAGGACTTTCAGGCCCGCGATGGCGACGATTTTGGCACCGATCGGGTCCGGCGCGTCGGTGAAGAACTTGGTGTCGATGGCGGCGAAAATCAGCGCATAGATCAGGCTACCGACCAAATTGCCGATATAGACCAGCACGATGGAGCGGACCAGTTGCCCGCCGGTGACCCGGCCCGCCATGGCAGCATAAGGGATCATGGCAACGTTGCCGGTGAAAAGCTCCAACCCGAGCAGCACCAGCATGATGAAGCCGATGGGAAAGAACAAAGCGGCGACCGGGATGTTACCGATGGCGACAAGCGCGGACACGAACAAGGTGGTGGTGAACCCCAGGAACAAGCCTGAGAGCATGCCCGTGACCAGGATGGTTTTGGCACTTAGATTTGCCTTTTTCGTGCCGGTTTCGGTCATCGCGGCGGCGAGTGCAGAGGGTTGAAGCCAGTCCATGGTAAGTCTCCTGTTTTGTTTATTGGGTTATGTGGTTTGCGGATTTTTGTGATGGCGAAGCATGATACGGTAAAAACATGATGTGACCTGGATCACAGTTGAAAAAAAGCAAATTTTTTTGTTTGACACTCGCTAGTCTGGAAACGAAAGGCCGCGTGGTTGTCTGTTGCCGAAGGGTCATGCTGGTGATGTCTCACGCCTGCGCAGTGATGTAACGGCGGCGCGGGCAACCGGGCTGAGAGCCTCACCGCCAGTGGCGGCATATTCGAAAATCTGCCGCAACATGCGCTGTTCCCAGAAGCTTTTCAGGTGGTTTGCCACCTCCGTCACCGCCTTATCTTCCGGGAGGCGGGCGAAGGCACGGGCGATCTGGTTGGCCATGGCGATCAGGCGCGGCAGGGTGTGGTTCATTCAGCAGCCTCCGCCGGGGCAGCGGCCTCCGCCGGGGCGATGCGGCGGGCGGCGGCGGCATGGGCCTGATAGCCCACCTGCCACTCACTCGGCCCGTTGGAGAGTGCCACCTGGACGGCGGTGACCTTGTATTCAGGGCAATTGGTCGCCCAGTCGGAATGCTCGGTGGTGATCACGTTGGCCTGGGTCGTGGGGTGGTGGAAGGTGGTGTAGACCACGCCCAATGAGACGCGGTCCGTGAGCCTGGCGCGCAGCGAGGTTTCCCCCGCGCGGCTGGCAAGGCGGACCCAATCACCCTCCTTTATGCCGCGCGTCTCGGCGTCATGCGGGTGGATCTCCAGCAAATCCTGTTCGTGCCATTGCTCGTTGGCGGTGCGGCGGGTCTGCGCGCCGAC
>JAQNCU010000038.1 GCA_029077775.1 Acidocella sp.
AGCGCCTCGAGGTCGCAGACGTTGCCGGCCGGATTGCCGACGGATTCGCAGAACACGGCGCGTGTGTTCTCGTCGATCAAGGCTTCCAGATCTTCGGCCTGGTCGGATTTCGCGAAATGCACAGTCACGCCGAGCCGCGGCAGTATGTGCGCGAACAGTGTGTAGGTGGTGCCGTACAATTGCGGTACCGAGACGATGTTGCGGCCCATATCCGCAACGTTGAGCGCGGCGTAGTAGAGCGCTGTTTGACCCGAGCTCACGCTTAGCGCGGCCACTCCGCCTTCCAGGGCACACACGCGCGCCTCGAGCACGTCGCTGGTCGGGTTGCTGATGCGCGAATAGCGGTAGCCGTCGATCTCGAGGTTGAACAGCGCCGCCCCGTGTGCGGCGCTGTCGAAGGCATAGGCGGCGGTCTGGTAGATCGGGACCGCGACCGCTTTGGTGGCCGGATCGGACTCGAAGCCGCCGTGTATCGCCATGGTTTCAGGCTTCATGGGTTGAAGTCTACATCGATGGCTCGCTTTAGTCGTGTTAGGGTTCGCAATCCGTGACGGGAGTTTCATGAGCATGCGCACAGTGGCCGGCACCGCAGAGAATGCCAAATTTGCGCGGGACGCCTGGGTTCGGGCGCTTGCGATGACTGCCGTGATCGAACGGGATCCGCGGGTGACGATGCCCGTGCTGATCGAGCGCTGGGCGCAGCGCGATGCGGCACTTCAGGGCTTCAGCCTGCTGGTCAACACCACCGCTCTCGGCATGATCGGGCAACCGCCGCTTGAGATGCCGTTGCACAACGCCCCCGCCGGGCTTGTGGTTGCGGATATCGTGTACGCGCCGCTGCAAACATCATTATTGGCAGAGGCGCAGGCGGCGGGCCTGCGTGTTGTCGGCGGGTTGGGGATGTTGTTGCATCAGGCTGTGCCGGGCTTTGCCGCCTGGTTCGGTGTGACTCCGGTGGTGGATGACGAGATCTACCGCATCGCCGCCGGATGATCGTCATTGGCCTTACGGGCGGGATCGGCATGGGTAAATCAACCGTCGCGAGGATGTTTGCCGCCTATGGGATTCCGGCATTTAACGCCGATGAGGCGGTGCACAGGCTACAGGGCCCGAACGGTGTGGCACTCCCCGCACTTGCAAGGGCGTTTCCGGGTGTGGTGGCAGGCGGCGTACTGGACCGGGCGCGGCTGCGCGAGATGGTGCTGAAGGACGATGCCGCCATGCGGCGTCTGGAGCGGATTATGCACCCGCTCGTCCACCGGGAGGAAGCGACGTTTCGCGCTTGCGCATTTCGCACACAGCGCCGTGCGGTGCTGCTGGACATACCGCTCTTGTTCGAAACGGGGGCCGAGCGCCGCGCCCATGTCACGGTTACGGTCTCAGCCGCGCGCGATGTACAGATTGCCCGGGTTACGCGGCGCGGCTTGCCTGAGGGCGAGATCAAGGCGATCATCGCCCGGCAGATGCCGGATGCCGAAAAACGCCGACGCGCGGATTATGTGATCCCGACCGGGCTTTCAAAATTTGAGACGCGGCGCCATGTGTGCCGCTTGATTGGAAGATTATGTCTATGACCCGTGCCGTGTTGTTCGACACCGAGACCACGGGCTTCGACCCGCTGACCGGCGACCGGGTGATCGAGATCGCGGCGCTCGAACTGATCAATGACCTGCCAACCGGCGAGACATTTCATGTATTGCTGGACCCGGAGCGGGACATCCCGGGTGCGAGCACGAAGGTTCACGGCAT
This sequence comes from Acidocella sp., assembly GCA_029077775.1. GTDB lineage: Bacteria > Pseudomonadota > Alphaproteobacteria > Acetobacterales > Acetobacteraceae > Acidocella. The sequence continues at coordinate 1,750 of JAQNCU010000038.1, forward strand.
CACCAACGCGGATGTTGAGGGCAAACCGAAATTCGCCGCCGTGGCCGACGCGATGCTGGCGTTTTTTGGTGATGCGAAGCTGATCGCCCATAACGCGCCGTTCGATTTCGGGTTCATCGACGCCGAACTCGCGCGGATCAAACGCGTGGGCCTGGACCGGGCGCGCATGGTCGATACGCTGGTCATGGCCAAGGCGAAATTTCCCGGTATGCCCAACAGCCTGGACGCGTTGTGCCGCAGGTTCGACATCGATCTTTCAGCCCGGACCACGCATAATGCTTTGCTTGACTGTAAATTGCTGGCCGAGGTTTACATCGAACTGACCGGCGGGCGGCAGCGCGGGCTGGTTTTGGAGACCGCGCAGGGGCTGAGCTTCGCGGAATATACCAGTGATGCGACCCGTGAGCCACGAAGGATTATTCCCGATGAGGAGACACTTGCCCGCCATGCGGCCTTTATCGCCGGGCTGAAGGACCCGTTATGGTCCCGCCAATGATCAGGCCGTGCCTGGGCAGCGTACCCGCGGGGCGGCGGGCAAACGCCGATGGATGATGCCGCCACCCTGGCGCGCGCTGAGCTTACGGCCTGCCTCGCCCGGGTAGCCGCCTCGGACCATGCCGCGCTGGAATACCTGTATAAACAAACGAGCGCGAAGCTTTTTGGCATCTGCAACCGTATCTTGTCAGACAAAGCGGCCGCAGAGGATGTTCTGCAGGAGGTTTATTTGATCGTCTGGAACAGAGCGACACAGTTTGACCCGTCGCGTGGGGTAAGCCCGATCACCTGGCTGGCGACCATCGCGCGCAACCGCGCTTTGGACCGGCGGCGGGCCTACGCGCGTGGTTTTGTGCCGTTGGACGAGGCTGCGGACATCGCGGATACAGTGCCGCTTGCTGATCATTCTGTTGAAATCACAGAGCGCGACCAGCGGCTGAATGCCTGCCTCTCAGGGCTCGATGACCGCGCGGCGCGCGCCATCAGAGAGGCTTTTTTTGGCGGCGTGACGTATCAAATGCTTGCAACCCGCGCCAATATTCCACTCGCCACCATGAAAAGCCTGGTGCGCCGTGGCCTGATGCAGTTGAAAACCTGCCTGGAAACATGACCCCGGAACCGCAAGACATTCTGGCCAGCGAATATGTGCTGGGCCTTTTGGAGGGCGAGGCGCTGCGCGAGGCTGAAGCCCTGTTGCACGCCAATGCCGGATTTGCCGCCCTGGTTCAAAGCTGGGAGCGGCGTTTGATGCCGCTGGCGGAGACCACACCGGAATTGCCGCCGCCCCCGCAGGTTTGGAGGCGGATCGCCGCGGCGACACGCGCGAATTCCACAGACGCCACGCAGCCCGCCGGGTTACGTGCGCGGGGTGGAATGCCCACGGGATTTATCCGGACAAGGCGCGGCATGTTTCTGGCGGTGTGCGGCAGTGCCGTGGCCGCTCTGGTCGTGGTCGTCACAATGTCCATTTCACCGCAGCCCGCACGGCAGATCGCCATGTTGAAAAACCGCGATGGCGGCGGTTTTATCGTCGCGCAAACCAAAACGGATATGATCATCACGCCATCTCACATAACCCTGCCCAGCGGCCATGTGGCAGAATTGTGGTTGCTGGCACCAAACCATGCGCCACAAGCCATTGGCGTGTTCCAGCCCGGCCATAGCCTGGATATAAAGCTGCCTACGACCCCGAGCCCCGGGCTCTCGCTCGCGGTTTCACTGGAACCACCTGGCGGCGCGCCAGGGCCCACGCCGACCGGGCCGATTATCGCCGAGGGTGTTATCACCATACTGTGATGCAAAGTTTTGCATCCGCGTGGCTGGTATCGACGTAACTCCTTCAACCTGTACGCAAAGTGCAGGTCTAAATCGGAGCTCGCCACATGTCATTTAAAAAATATATCGCTATTGCATCGGTTCTGGCTGCAATGCCCGCAGCCGGGTTTGCGCAGTCTATGATGTCGTCCAACACTGACCCGATGGTCGGCGGTGCCGCCATGTATCCCACGAAAAACATCGTGCAGAACGCGGTGAATTCAAAAGACCATACCACGCTCGTTGCCGCGGTGAAGGCCGCCGGGCTGGTCTCAACCCTAGAGAGCCCGGGCCCGTTCACGGTGTTTGCGCCGACCAATGAGGCGTTTGCCAAGCTGCCGCCCGGAACCGTGGCGACCCTGGTCAAGCCCGAGAACAAGGCTGAACTGACCAAAATTCTCACCTATCACGTGGTCGCGGGGAATTATACAACCACCGATCTTTTAAATATGATCAGCGCCGGTGGCGGCAAGGCGACGCTGAAAACCGTTGAGGGCGAGCCGATCACGCTCACCATGTCCGATGGCAAGATCATGATCACGGATGCCAAAGGTGGCATGGCGGATGTGACCATTGGCGATGTGCGCCAATCGAATGGCGAAATCTTCGTGATTGATTCCGTCTTGATGCCATGAAGTATCGGGTGCCAGCGGCATTGTCTGTCGCTGGCACCCATTGCGTTGATGAAACACCAACGCAAACAGGAACGAGTTTGAATGGCGGCACATGATGCCGCCCGAACGACCTCAGTAAATTCGTTGAACAGGAGGCTTTATGGAACACAAATATATTTCTGCCTTGACCCCTCGCCGCCACAGGTCGCTGACTTTGGCATTGCTGATGTCGGTCGCGACGTTTCTGCCGGTTTGCGCTTATGCGCAGGTGATAGCGCCTGAACCGAAACCTGATTTAAGGGCGCATATGTTTGATATGGGCGGGCTGATCACCACAGGTGCGGTGACCGCCATTGGCGGGGCTGCGGGCGGTGGGATTGTACCCTGGGCACTGATCGGCGGTTACACGACACAAGACCAGGTTGGTGCCACGGCTTTTTATACGCATGTGTTCTTGCGAAATTATCAGCTCTCAACCTATGGCGGTTTGTTCGCGCTCTCGAACCGGGTAGAGGTCTCGTTCGCGCACCAGGATTTCGCGTTAGGGGGGACCGGCGGCACACTGGATGGCAAGATCATCGGCGCGCTTGGCCTGCCGGCCACTACGCCGGACAGCGCCCTGCCGCATGCGCTGCAATTAAATAATGCCAATTTGAACCAGGATATTATCGGCATCAAGGTACGGCTCTATGGCAACGCGGTGTATGATCAGGATACATTGATCCCTGAAATCTCTGTTGGGTATGAATATCACCGTAACGAGAATACCAGTTTTGTACGCGCCATCGGCACACGCCCCACAGGCAATGAGTACTACCTGGCGGCGACCAAGGTCTGGCTGCACGGGCTGTTTGGTCATTACACGATGGTGACCGGGACATTGGATGTGACCAACGCGATCCAGAACGGCCTTCTGGGCTTTGGCGGCGTGGGGCCGAACGGGGCAAAAAACGGATATCACGTTGAGCCTGAATTTGCCGTTGGGTACTGGATCAATCCCAATCTTGTCATCGGCGGTGAGTATCGCTTCATGCCGCATTACCAGGTTGTGGCACCGGGGAATGTTCCCGGATTTGGGCCGCTGGGTAACGCGCTGAGCAAGGAAAGTGATTGGAAAGACGTGTATATCGCGTATTTCCCGGTTAAAAATCTGTCCGTTACTTTGGCCTATGCTGATCTTGGCACCATTGCGAGCGAGAAGAACCAGAACGGCGTCTATCTTTCAGGGACCGCCAGTTTTTGATCAATTTCAAAACCAGGAGACATGACAATGAAGATACGTAACATTAATTTGTCGCTGAATGCCGCCATTGGGATGCTCTGCCTTGGCGTGACGTCACTCACACCGGTCTTGGCCCGTGCGGATGCGACATATTACAATGAATTCGGTGGCCGTGCGGGCATTCATGCCGTGGTTACCGATATGTTGACGAATGTGCTCGCCGATGATCGGATAAAGTCCTATTTCACGAATGCGAATATTCCTGTCTTGAACGCGTCACTGACCAATCAGGTTTGTATGCTTGAAGGTGGGCCATGCAAATTTGATGAAAATATGAAAAAGATACATGAAAGCTTGGGAATCACCCAGGCAGCGTTCAATGCGCTGGCTGAGGATTTGCAGAAATCAATGAACCAGCACAACATACCGCTGGCCGCGCAGAATGATCTGTTGAGCAAACTGGCGCCAATGGAGCCAGCTATCGTCACGAAGTAAATGGTGTTGCGCCGGGACGGGCTGTTACGGCACGTCTCGGCGGCTTATATGCTGCGGTGATCCGGTTGCGTTAAGTACGCGGGCGATGCCGTCAAGCGCCAAAAATCCCATCGCGTTCCGGGTCTCCAAAGTCGCGCTTCCGATATGAGGAAGGAGCACAATATTTTCGAGATCGAGATATCCGGGATGCAGATGTGGTTCGTTGTTGAAAACATCCAGCCCAGCAGCCCTGATGTGGGATCGACGTAAGGCCGCGATAAGAGCGTCGTCATCCACTGTGCTGCCCCGTCCCGTGTTCACCACAATCGCGCCGGGGCGCATCACCGCAAGGCGCGCCGCATTGAGCCAGCCATTGGTGGCATCTCCGCCGGGGGTGTTGATCGATAATACATCGATGGATTGCAAAAACTGATCATCATCGGCGTGATAGATCGCGCCTGCTTCAAGGTCGGGGCTTAGCCGGTTGCGGTTTCGATAATGGATAACCATCCCCAGCCCGCGCGCCATGCCCGCAAGCTCCCGGCCGATGCGTCCCATGCCGAATATGCCAAGCGTTTTGCCCGCGATGCCGGTGCCAAGGTGAAAGTTCGGTGATAACCCGGTCCATCGCCCCGCGCGGACCAGCCGTTCACCCTCACCAGCGCGGCGTGCCGCCATCAACATAAGGGTCAGCGCCATTTCGGCTGTGGCGGTTGAAAGCACGTCTGGCGTGTTGCACACAGTGATCCCGCGTGCCGCCGCCGCATCCAGGTCGATATGTTCAAGCCCCACGCTAAACGTCGCGATCACTTTGATCGCTTGAGGCAGCTTCATGATGAGGGTCGCGTCGAACTTATCCGAAGGCGTGCAAAGGATGGCGTCAACATTTTCCAGATGCGCCAGAAGGTGATCGGGCTCGAACGGCCCCGTTAACATGAGCGCGCGGACCTCATGCTCGGCATGGGCGCGCATAGCCACGGCCTGCGGCAATTCGCGTGTGATCAATAACATCTGAAACACTCCCGCCCTTCAAACCGTCACCAGCTTACGATCTGATTTCGTTCCTCATAGATCGCGACCGCGGTGACAGGCAACCGGAAGGTTGGGTGATGTGCGGAAATACCGCACGATCTCGGTAAGACGGAGATGGTACTGCAAGGTAAGGTAATGCTGGTCGGTCTCGGCGGGCTCACAACGGCCACGCTTTGACCGTTTTGTCGGCTGCGGATTAATGGGTGTTAATTGATCCGCCCTACGCGATAGCCCGGGCATGAGCGTCCACAATACCCGACAGGGCCCGTGAGCTATTATCGGCGACGGCGTCCTGCCTATGGTCGATCACCATGTAACCCCGGCCCCAGTTGGTTTCGATAAAATCATCGACCCCCATGGCCTGGAGTTTTTTACGAATTTTGCAGATAAACACATCAATGATCTTCGGGTTCGGCTCATCGAGACCACCGTATAGGTGGTCAAGTATCGCCTCTTTGCTCAGCACAACGCCTTTGCGGAGTGCGAGGATTTCCGCGATCTGATATTCTTTTTTGGTGAGGGTTACGGGCTTTCCCCGCGCATAGATTTTTTTGGCGTTCATGTTGATTTCAACCGCGCCGATCCGCAGTGCGTTTTCCTGAAATCCACGGCTCCGGCGGATCAGGTTCTGCACTTTCATGAAAACTTCCTCATGTGAAAGCGCGTCCACGATCAGGTCATCGGCCCCGGCCTGGAGAACCCGAAGACGCGCGGCCTCATTCATTGTGCGGGCCACGGCAACAATGGGTGCCCGGACGCGGGCCATCCGTAACTTCCGGACAATGTCCAGGTCACTCAACCGTTCCTCCGACAGGCGCAGGAGAACAACGTCGTAATCGTAGAATTTTACCAGGTCGAGGGCTTCCTCCGGGTCATTCGTTTCATCGACGATCGCGAGGCGAGACCGTAAAAAAGCGGTCAAGAGATCCTTTTTATTCGAAATCGTCTCAAAAGATAAGATTTTCATGACCTGCTCCATTACAATACGGAAAGAATACAACCCGAGGAAGTATTCGTCAATAATTTTATTCAACTATCGCGTTAAGCGTGTTAAAATTAAGATATTATAAATAAATTTGGCCCGCCCGGAGTCGGGCTCGCATTGAACGCGCGGCGCCTCTCTCGGGAAACTACCGCTAAAACATACGCTTCAAGGTTTAAGCTGAGATAAAAAAAATTCATGCCCGGCACCGGGCGGAAGGCTTATTCCGTTAAATGCGGTGCCGTGTTTGGCGATATTTCAGCATCTCGCATGTCAGTAACCGCATCGGGAAGCTGCTCCGGCCGAATGATCGGTAAAATTTCACCCATCCAAAGCGCGTGGGTCAAGTGATCCGCGCGCGGATTTTTTGTATTCGGATGGAGCAAAATCGTCAGGCCCATCCGGTTGAGCATCAACCAGGGGACAAGACGAGCGAATTGATCTGTATCGAAAGCAATCTGGTACATCGCGCGGTCGTGCGGTCCAACCGTTTTGTCGTGCCAATTGCCGATCTGGACAACGAAACGGCTCGATATCCATTCACGTAACAAGGCAGCCTTGTCGCGTTCCCCCTGGTCTTTGAAATAAATATGCGCATGGTAGCTTGCGATGGACCTCAGACTTACCGGGGTCGCCACCAGATCGCCGCTCACACCTGACGTGCTTTCAACAAATCCCTGATTTCGCCCAACAAAGTCTCGGTTGCTGATGGCGCGGGTGGTGCTGCGGCGGCCACAGGCGCTTTGTGCAGTTTCGAGATGAGCCTGACGAGCCAGAAAATCGCGGTGGCGACGATCAGGAAATTTATAACCGCGTTCAGGAACACGCCATAATTCAGGGTCACGGCGCCAATTTTCTGCGCCTCAGCCAAAGTAGCCTCGCTTGGCCCCTTCAACGTGATGAAATGGTTGGAGAAATCGACCCCGCCGGTCAACAGACCGATCAGAGGGGTGATGATGTCTTTAACCAAGCTGCCCACGATACCGGTGAACGCGGCCCCGATGACCACGCCGACGGCCAGATCGACCACATTGCCACGCATGATGAAGGATTTGAAATCATCCACCCAGCCGGGCTTTTTTGGCGGAACGAGCGATTTGAGCGCGCTGGACATGTCTTAACCCCTTGGATCGTTTCATGATTGTTAATTGATACGCCATATCAAGTCCAATTTACTTTATGTTCACAATTGCGCCAAATCACCCCGGCTTGCCTTGGACATGCAGGCACCGCGTGCTGCAATGTGGAATGTTAGAAGGATATTCCGAACAATGAATAACGCGAAAACCGAGCTCGGCCAAAAAATCCTGAAGCTCAAGACAAAATCCGGGTTCACCTGGGCTCAACTGGCCCAGCGGCTTGGCCATGCGCCGGTCTGGACCTGTGCGGCCTGCCTCGGGCAAATGTCCATGACCGCGGAGACAGCCGCCAAAGCTGCTGAATTCATTGGCCTTACAGAAGCCGAGGCGCAGATCCTCAGCGCCATTCCTTATCGCGGTTCGCTCCCGACCCAGGTGCCGACCGACCCCTTGATCTATCGGTTTTATGAACTTGTCAGTGTTTACGGCACCACGTGGAAGGAAATGATCCAGGAAGAATTTGGTGATGGGATCATGAGCGCCATTGATTTCGACATGACCCTGGAACGCCAGCCGGACCAAAAGGGTGACCGCGTGCGGATGGTCCTCAGCGGCAAGTTTCTGCCGTATAAGCGGTATTAGAGCTTGCCCGGCGCGGCGCGGGTCTGAAAGAGTAAAGCTCGTTTTTTGGGATTCATATGCGTAACAGATGTTTATTGCTGGCCGTGCTTCTCCTCGGATTAACGAGTTGCGGCACGGGGACCGGCAGGTTGTCTGGAACCACCGCGGGCGGGGCAGCCACGGGCGCGGCAATAGGCCTCGTCGGCGGGCCCATCGGTGTGGTACTCGGTGCAGGCATCGGCGCTGGGGTTGGCGCGCTGTCTTCAAGCAACACCACACCGAAGCAGGTGAACCTCGGCAACGCCCCGTGGGACCGCAGCGGCGAGTAGACAGAGTGCCGCGTACTTCCATCGCCATCGATCTGTGCTAGACGGCGTGGCTCATGCGTCAATTTTTGGAATTCGAGAAACCTGTCGCCGAGCTTGAAAGCAAGATCGAGGAACTGCGGCGTATGGTATCGCCCGGCGAGATCAACATCGCTGACGAGGTTGCCCGGCTGTCAGCCAAAGCCGATGGCCAATTAAAATCCCTGTACGCAAAACTCACGCCCTGGCAAAAAACTTTGGTTGCCCGCCATGCCGAGCGGCCCAAGACGGCGGATGTCATCGCGGCGCTGATCACGGAATTTACCCCGCTCGCCGGAGACCGCGCTTTTGCCGATGACGCGGCGATCACCGGCGGCATGGGCCGTTTCCGTGGGTTGCCCGTCATGGTCATTGGCACGGAAAAAGGCACCGATACCGAATCACGGATCAAGCATAATTTCGGCATGGCAAGACCCGAAGGATATCGTAAGGCAAGACGCCTGATGGAGCTGGCCGGGCGGTTTCATCTGCCCATTCTCACTTTTGTCGATACATCTGGCGCGTTTCCGGGCATCGAGGCCGAAGCGCGCGGCCAGGCGGAGGCCATTGCCCGCGCGATCGAGGCCTGTTTGGCGGCACCCGTGCCATTGGTTGCCACCATTATCGGCGAAGGTGGCTCTGGCGGCGCCATAGCCCTCGCCGCTGGCAATGCCGTGCTGATGTTTGAACACGCGATCTATTCGGTGATCTCTCCTGAGGGCTGCGCCTCGATCCTGTGGCGGGATGCCGGACAAGCCCCGGTGGCGGCGGAAGCCATGCGGATCACGGCGCAGGACCTCAAACGGCTTGGATTGATCGATACGATCGTGCCCGAGCCGCTCGGCGGGGCGCATCGCGCGCCCGAGAGCGCCCTGTCATCGCTCGCCGAGGCGATCGCCGGGGCGCTCAAGCCGCTGGTGGCACAGACAACGGAATCACTCAAACGCCGCCGCCGCGAGAAATTTCTTGCCATGGGGAGGCTGGGGCTGGTGTGAAGGTCCCATGTCAGGGGCATTACGGCGCGGCGTACCGCCCGGTTGCCAACCCTAACCACGCCACAAGCCCCAAAGCGGCGCCCAAAATGCCGGTCGTGGCGTTATAATTCACCACGGCGGCGATGCCGATGCCGATCGCCAGGACGCTGAACCAGCGCCCGCCGGATACGAAGGATACAACACCGAGCGCCAGCGCCGCAAGACCGAATAATTGTTGATATTGCAGCCACAAAACCACGGCGCGTGGGCCGCAGATGGCTGGCGCATGGGCCGCCGCGCAGAGCCCCACGGTTGCCCGGGGAACAATGGTGAGCTGGCGGAAGGTGAACATACCCACCCCGATGAGCGCCACGACCCATAAACCCAGCCAATCCTCAGCCCGCCAGCGAAACGCCTTGCTCATGCCAAACCTCATATAGCGTGACCGCCGGTCACGGTTGCTCTCTCGCCCACGGGGCCTTATTGCTGCGGCGCGTAACGACCATTCACCCTATAACACGGTTCATGACAGAGCATACCAGCCGCCCAACAGCCAAAAGCTTTCAGGATATCATCTTGACCCTGCATCAGTTCTGGGCGGCGCAGGGGTGCGTTATCCTGCAACCATATGATGTTGAGATGGGTGCGGGTACGTTCCATCCGGCCACCACGTTGCGCGCCCTTGGCCCAAAGCCCTGGCGCGCCGCGTATGTACAGCCTTCGCGGCGGCCATCTGATGGCCGGTATGGTAACAACCCGAACCGGCTGCAACATTATTATCAGTACCAGGTGATCATGAAGCCGAGCCCCGCCGACGCGCAGGCGCTTCTGCTTGCCAGCTACGACGCGATCGGCCTGGACCGCCGCCTGCACGATATCCGGTTTGTGGAAGATGACTGGGAGAGCCCGACTTTGGGGGCCTGGGGCCTGGGCTGGGAGATCTGGTGCGACGGGATGGAGGTGGGGCAATTCACCTATTTTCAGCAGGTCGGCGGGATTGCCGTGGTCTCTCCGAGTTTTGAGATGACCTACGGGCTGGAGCGTCTGGCCATGTATATCCAGGGTGTCGGACGGGTTTATGACCTCAATTTCAACGGCGCGGGCGTGACCTACGGCGATGTGTTCCTGCGTGCCGAGCGCGATTATTCAAAGTATAATTTCGAGCTGGCCGATCCCGCGATGCTGATCCGCCATTTTGCCGATGCCGAGCGTGAATGCGCCGCCCTGGCTGATGCGCTGGTGGCGCAACCGGCCTATGATCAGTGCATCAAGGCGAGCCATTTATTCAACCAGCTCGATGCGCGGGGCGTGATCTCAGTTGCTGAACGCGCGGCCTATATCGGGCGGGTGCGCAACCTTGCCAAACGCTGCGCCGAGATCTGGGTGACGGGCGAGGCCAATGGCTGAGTTTTTTCTGGAACTGTTTTCCGAGGAAATTCCGGCCCGGATGCAACGCGATGCGGGTGCTCAGCTAGAGAGCCTCGTTGTTGCGTTTTTGCAGAATTTCCGCGCGCCCGGTGATAAGAAGCGCGTCTTCTACGGGCCGCGGCGGATTGCTGTGTCGGTTGATGTGCATGAAACCGCGCTTAGTGATCAAAACGCAAACCCAACTGAACCCGCACGCCAACGCGGCCCAAGGCTCGATGCGCCACCCCAGGCGCTCGAAGGTTTTTTGAGAAAGAACAATGCCGTTTCAGACCCGCTGATCCGCGACCGGCTGGTCGAGGAGAACGGGTATTATTATCTGTTGGATAAATCAGCATCAGCGCCAGAGCCTCTGGCAGAAATCATCCAATCGAAACTGGCCGGGGTATTGGCGAAATTCTCCTGGCCGAAATCCATGCGCTGGGGTCAGAGCGAGGCTTTCATGTGGGTACGCCCGCTGCGGCGGATGATATGCATGCTGGATGGCGCGGTTATACCCATCGACCTTGGCCCGGTGACGGCGGATGACAAGACCGAGGGGCACCGGGTTCACGCGCCAGGCGCCTTCACGGTCAGCGGTATGGCGGCCTGGGAAGAAAAGCTAACGCAACATTACGTCATCGCTAACCCGATATTGCGGCGAGAGATGATCGCGCAGGGTCTGGCGGACAAAGCCGCCGGGCTTGGGCTGCGCCTTGTGGCGGATGAGGCGTTGCTGGACGAGATTACGGGGCTTGTTGAATGGCCTGTTCCGATGATCGGCCGGATCGATGATGAGTTCATGGCCCTGCCGCCGGAAGTGCGGGAACTCTCGATGAAGGTGAACCAGAAATATCTGGCACTTCGTGATGACACCGGCAAACCCGCACCGTATTTCGCGTTTGTTGCCAATCTTGAAGCTCTGGATGGTGGTGTTTCGATCATCGAAGGCAACCAGCGTGTGCTGCGGGCGCGACTTTCAGACGCGCAATATTTTTGGGCGCGGGACCGCGAAACCCCGCTCGATGACGCCCTGCCAAAGCTGGAGACTATCA
>JAQNCU010000039.1 GCA_029077775.1 Acidocella sp.
CCGTCGACTCCCTGCACGGAATCCATGCCGAGCCCTCGGCATGGAGCGGGCCCGGTCGGTCGGTCCCATCCGGCGCGTCCGTCCCTTCGCGAGCCAACGGCGAGCACAGTGCGGGCCCTTCGCGCAACAGGGCTTGCCCCCAGCCTGTGGGGGAGACGGGTTAATCCCCGTGGTTATCATTACCGGTTAAACCTACAAAGTCGGCAAGATCACGGGTGCGCCTGAGTGGTCTGCCACAAGGAGACTCATCGGCATGCCGGAGTCCCGTCCGAGCCCACCAGGCGACCCGCCATTTCGCAGGACCGTGCAGCATGATCACCGTGGACTCCCTGCGCAGGCTGGCAATGGCGCGGCTTGAGCCTGCGCTGGCAACAGACCCGGTCCGGCGTTTCGGGCGCGTTCTGCGCGCTGAGGGCGACATGCTCTACGCCACCGGCATCGCGGCACCCATCGGCGCGCGCTGCCTGGTTGTCGGGCCGGACGAGGTTTTGCGTGCGGGTGAGGTTGTGGGCTTTGCCTCGGGCTGTCTGAAAGTGCTGCCCGAACAGGGCGCGCGCGGCATCCAACGTGGCGCCCGGATCTATGTCGAATCCGCCGCGCCCGGCCTGCGTGTCGGCCCGGCTTTGCTGGGCCGGGTGCTCGATGCCCATGGCGCGCCGCTGGATGGCTTGGGCCCACCCGCGCTTGACAGCACATGGCCATTGCTCGGCACCGCCATCAACCCGCTACACCGCGCCCGGATCGACACGAAATTCGATTCCGGCGTACGGGCGGTCAACGCGCTCACCACCATGGGGCGGGGGATGCGGATCGGCCTGTTCGCGGGCAGCGGCGTGGGCAAAACCACGCTGCTCGGCATGATGTCCCGCCACGCTTGCGCTGATATTGTCGTGCTCGGCCTGATCGGCGAGCGCGGCCGGGAAATCCGGGAGTTTATCGAAGATCAGCTCGGCCCGGCATTGCCGCGCAGCGTGGTTGTGGCCGCGCCTGCGGATGCCACGGCCCTGGCGCGGCTGCACGGCGCGTATCGTGCCGCCGCCATCGCTGAATATTTCCGGTCCGAGGGCAAGCATGTGCTGCTGGTGGTAGACAGCCTGACCCGCCTCGCCATGGCCCAGCGTGAAATCGGGCTGGCCGCTGGTGAGCCACCGGCCATGCGCGGCTATCCTGCCTCGGTGTTCGGCGTGATCTCGGCCTATGTTGAACGCGCGGGCAACGCCGCCCCGCCCGCCGGGTCCATCACCGCCCTTTATACCGTTCTGGTGGAGGGCGACGACCATGTCGCCGACCCCGTGGCCGATACCGCACGCGCGGTGCTGGACGGGCATATCGTGCTCTCGCGCGCATTGGCTGAGGCCGCGATCTACCCGCCGATCGACATCACCGCCTCGCTCTCGCGGCCCATGCCGGCCCTGGTCGATGCCACCCATCTCGACCACGCCCAGCGCTTCCGTGCCCTGTGGGCGCGCCGCGCCGAAAAACAGGATTTCATCGATCTCGGCGTCTATGCGCCTGGACGGGATGCCTTGCTCGATGAAGCCCTGCAACGCGCCCCCGCGATGGCGGCTTTGCTGCGCCAGGATATCGGCACCCAGGTTTCGCTGATTGATGCCGCCGCCACCCTTAGCGCCGTGATGGCGGCACCATGAGCAAAACACTCTCGCCGCGCCTGTGCACCCGGCTGGACCGACTCGCCGCCGCCGCCGAGGCTGAGTGGCAGGATGTCCTGCGCCGCCAGCAGACCGCCCTCGAATCATGCACGCCGCAACAGCAATTGCTGACGGCCTATCGTGCCCGGCTCGGCGGGTCGTGGCGGGCAGGCACTGTCATTTCCGCTGGCGAGGCACAGCGCGCCGCCTTGTTCAGTACCGCGAGCCAGGACGCAAGCAGGCAGATCGCCGCCGCCGCCGCCCGCGCCACCACCCAGATCGAGTCCGCGCGCGAGGCCCTGGCCGCCTTGCGCGCCCAGCGGCGGATGCTCGCCGAAGCCTTGCGCGCCGCGCGGCGCCAATCCCTGAACACCCATGAAAATCGCTGAAGGAGATCACGATGGACCTCGCATTCTATACAAATTTCAGCAACAGCCTGGTCAGCCAGGAAGCCCAGCTCAACAAGCTGCAAACCCAGATCTCAACCGGCCTTGCGGTGCAAACCCCTGATCAAAACCCCGCCGCGTTCCAGAGCGCATCGAGCGGCAACGACCAGATCGCGGCCCTGGCGAATGAGAACACCACCGGCGCGAGCATCCAGGTCCAGCTGGGCAGCGTCAATGATTCCTACCAATCCGTCTCCAACCTGTTCAATAATGTGCAGAGCGTGCTGGAAAGCGCGCTGAACGGCACCACCAGCGCCCAGAACCTGAACGCGCTGGCCAGCCAGATACAATCCGCCTCACAACAGCTTATCGCCATCGGCAACACCACCGCGCCCAACGGCACCTATCTGTTCGGCGGCTCGCGCGGCACCATCGCGCCCTTCCAGGCCAATGGCAGCGGGGTGATCGCCTATCTGGGGGATAGCGGGCAAAGCCAGGCTTCGATCACGCCCGACAGCGTCGCCTCCACCATCGCCAACGGCAATGCGTTCATGACCGCGTTGAGCGGCGATGGCACGGCCAGTGTCACCGCCAGCGCCACCAATACCGGCACCGGCCAGTTGATCTCCAACGGCCCGGTAAATGCCACCGCCGCCAGCGCCTTCCAGGCTGGCAGCACGCCGATCAGTCTCAGCTTCGCGGCTTCCGGCACCGGCAGCGGCACCGTTTACACCGCCACGCAAGGCGGCACGACCATCGCCACAGGCACCCTGACCCCAGATGCCGCCGAGACCAGCCTGCAACTCGCCGGCGTGTCCTATCAAATCACCGGCGCACCCGCCGCTGGCGACAGCTTCACCCTCACGCCCAGCCGTCCGCAATCGGCTTTCGCGCTGCTCAGCACCATCCATTCCGCCCTGGCCAACGCCGGAACAACAAAAGCCGAGGTCGCACAGACCAACCAGATTCTCGACCAGAGCCTCGCCGCGCTCAACCAATATCAACAATCCGTGGTCACCGCGCAGGCGCAGAACGGCGTTACACTTCAGGCCATCGCCAATGCGGCGACCAGCAACACCAACCAATCCACCGCGTTGCAAACCGGGGTCCAAAACGCGGTCGGGGTGAATACGCCGGTCGCCATCGCCAGCCTGGACCAGACCCTGACGGCATTGCAGGCGGCGATGAAAACCTTTGGCACGGTGCAAAACCTAAGCCTTTTCAATTATCTCTGAGGATCAAGCCATGTCGGATGTCATCTTCGTCGTCGGCTATTATCGCAGCGGCACCTCGGCGCTCTCTGGCGCGCTCGCGCGACTTGGGGTCACTTTATTAAACGAGGCCGCCGCCAATGAGCATAACCCGCTCGGCTTCTATGAAATCCCCGAGCTGATCGGCCTGGACGCCGCTTTGTTCACCCATCTCGGTGTGGATTGGACCGATGTGCGGGGCCTGCCCCCGGGCTGGCATGAGCGCATGGATGTCGCACCCTTCCTCACCCAGCTCGACGAAATTCTGCGGCGGCGCTTCGCGACAACAGCGCTTTGGGGCCTGAAACATCCGCATCTGTGCCGGACTTTGCCGCTTTACGAACGTGCCGTGCGCCAGGCCGGCCATACCCCGCATGTCATCCACATCCTGCGCGACCCTTGGACGACCGCCGCCAGCCAGCAGCGCAAAAATGGTCTCAGCCGTGCCCATGCCTTGCTGCTCTGGCTGGGCTACGTCATCGATGCCGAACGTAATGCCCGCCACATGCCGCGACGCTGGCTCACCTATCATGACCTCCTGGCCGACCCGCCAGGCGTTTTGGGCAGGCTGGTTGAAACGCTTGGCCTGCCCGCCTTGGCATCTCGGCCCCAGGCTCTGGCTTCGGCCAGCGCCTATCTCAGCGGTGCCCTGAACCGCAGCACCGCGGTGTCCCGGGCCGATCTTTCCACGCCGCTTCTGGGCCTGGTAACCAGGCTCTGGCAGGCGGTGCAGATGGGCGATGTCAACCCCGTATTGTGGAACGAATTCGCCGCCGAGGCCGCCGATATGGTGGGCTTTCTGACCGAGATCGGGTCCAGCCGTGCCCAGGTCATCCCGGCTTTCGGCAGCCCGGCGCCTGCGATGCTTGCCAACACGCCACCCCCCGACACGCACCGCCCGCCGGAGCGGATCGATGACGGCGCGCGGCGGCGCCTCACGCGGCTGATGCCCGCCACCCTGCCGCGATTAAGCGTTGCCATCGTCGCCCCCAGCGGCCGCGCCGCCGCCCTTAACCAAACGCTGGCCGCGCTGCACGCGCAATGGTTGCCACCATCGGAAATCCGCGTGATCGCGGCTGACCCCCTGACTTTACCCGCGCATGAGGTGACCCATGTGCCCGCCACGCCGGGGGCCGCGACCATCCAGCTCTGCGCCAGCCTGAACATCGCGGCGCAGGCGTTTGATTATCTCGCCATCTTGAATGCGGGCGACATTGTCACCCCGGATGCCTGCATGCGTTTCGCCCTGGCGGCGGCGCTATCACGCTCAGCCGCACCCCCTGATATGCTTTATTGCGACGAGCAAGTGCCGCGTGACGGCGGCCCCTGGGTCCGGCACAAGCCCGGTTGGGATATCACAAGGCTGCGCCAATCGGCCTATCTAGGGGATTGGGTGTGGTATCGCGGCGCCACCGTCGCCGCGCTGGGCGGGTTCGACCCGGCATTTCTGGGTGCCGAGGAATATGAATTGCAATTGCGCCTTGCCGAACAAGGCGGCGATGTTTTGCGGCTGGCGGAAACCCTGTTCACCCGTAGCGCCCAAAGCCGCCGCGACGATATTCCGGTGGCGACCTTTTGCGCCCACGCGCAACGGGCCATCGCCGCGCATATGGCGCGCTCGGGCATCAAGGCCGATGTCCAGAACCGCCAGCATCCGGGACTGTTCCATCATATCCACGAGCCTGCTGAATCCGACCTGTCTGTCATCCTGCTCTGTGACGGCGGCGAGATCGCGGAGATCGACGTCTGGATGAACAGGTTGCTGGGCGGCAAGGCGCTGGGCGGCCCCGTGATTCTCGCCGCCGCCATGCCCAGCCCGCCGGTGGCGCGGTATTTAAACGGCGTGATCGCGCAAGCCGAGGCGCTGGAGGGCAAGGTTCTGGGCGTTACACCGCCCGCGCACCAGGATTTTGCCGGGCCAGGCCAGGCCATCGCCCAGGCGCTCGCCATGGTGCCCACCGCGCATGTCGCCATCCTTGATGTCCGTGCCACCCCGATGGAAGCGCATTGGGCGGAAATGCTTGTGGCCCGGCTGGCTGACCCGGCGGTGGCACTGGTGTCTGCCCGGCATCTGGTGCCACCCGGCCCGGATGGCGGCCCGCTGACACTCCAGGGCCCCATTGTGCTCGGCGCGACATCCCGGCTCGGCGCCGGGCGTACCGCTGATGACCCGGGCCCGGGCGGCTGGCTGGCGGTGGACCAAAACGCCGCCGCCATCACCCCGCCCGCATTGCTCGGCCGCCGCGATGCGCTGCAAGCCTGCGTGATGTCAGACCTCGCTGGCGATCCATTCTGGATCGACCTTGGTGCCCAACTGCGCGAAGCGGGCCACCGCCTGGTCTGGACACCGGATGCGCGCTTCATCGCGCCAGCCGCGCTGGTGGCGGTGGACCCGCAATACGCCCCGCAAACGCCCGATGCCTTCCACCACCCGGCATTATCATTGGCGGGCGACCTGCTGGGCACAGAAACCCGGCTTGGGTTGGTACCACCCAGCCCGGCGGACCCAACTTCACTTTTGATCAGCGGGAAACCGGTTGATGCCGTCGTGAACGCGGTCCGCGCACTTCGCTGCGCGGGCGGCGTTGAGGCCGGATGGAGCCCGGAGCCCATCAGCGCCGGGGCGTTGCATCGCCGCGCCGCGAAACACTGGGTGCGGATCGACCCCGTTACGCCCGAAGCTGCGCACAACCCGCTTTACCAGGCCCTTTACACAACCCGCCCGACCGCCGCGGCGCAGCCCGCCATCCAGGCCGCCAGCCGCTTGTTTGCCACGTCTCCGGCCCTGGTTGCCCGGCTGCGCCGATTGGCGCGGCCCGAACAAGTGGTCACGCTCTGGCGGCCCGCCCTCAGCGCCGATATCTGGCGGTCGCCGCCATTCAACACCACGCTCAACACCAAGCCACGTCTGCTCTGGGTCGATGAAGGCATCGCCCCGTCCTGGCTGTTGCGGCTCGCCGAGGAAACCCGCGACGACGCCGTATGGATCGTCGTCGCGCGCCAGAACGAGCAATACCCTGATATGTTCGTCCGCGCCGCCTGGCCGGGGGATGAAGCCAGCTGGGCCGGTCTACTGGCCGATATCGCGCCGCAGATCATGCTCCGCCCGGCGGATGGCGTGGCCGATGCCGATCACTATACCGCCCTGATGGCCGCTTGCATCGGCTGCCATATCCTGGCCGATGACCGGCTGGACATGCCACCAACGCTCGGCGCGCTTGGCCTGCCGAACCGTCTCGCCGCCTGGCGGCGGGCTTTGCATGCGGCCATGGCCGACATTCCCGGCACCATGGCCAAGGGCGCGCAGGCCCGACGGAGCGCGCTCGCTTTGCCGAGCCTGGAAGCCGCACCGCCACCCTGGATGCCACCCGGCACCATAGTTCACACGGCCTTGCCGGGCGCGGGCACCAATTTGTTGGCGGCGGAATGACCAGCCGCGCTGTTAATCTGGCCGCGCTGGCCGCATTGCCGCTCTGGCTAGCGCTGGCGCCATCATCGCGCGCCGCGCCAAAGCCCAAGCCGGAAGCCCAAGCCGCAGTTGTCGCGGCCATCCGCATGGCCGTCCGCGCTGCAATACCGGCGGATGCCACCATCACGGTGGCACCGGTCCCCGGCGCGGCGTATATGCCATTATGCCCCGTGGCACTCGCCGTCAGCATCAGCGGGGTTGCCCCCTTCGAACAGGCGACAGTGCGATGCCCGGCATTGGGGTGGACGGTTTACGGCGCGGTGACTGTCTCACTCAGCCAGATGGCGGTGGTGGCGGCGCACCCGCTGACCGCCGGGCAGAAGCTGGCCGCGCCCGATGTCACGCTCGCGCGCATTCCCGTTGCCAGCATCGCCGGCCGGCAGATTTTTACCGACCCGGCGGCGCTGCTCGGCGCCACCCCCCTGCTCGGTCTCGCCACGGGCGACTTGATTACATCGGCGCAAATCGAGGAACCTGTCATCGTCCGCGCCGGGCAGAGTGCCATTGTGCAGGTCGTCAGCGGCAGTGTAAGCCTCGCGATCACCGCCACCGCCGACGCCACGGGCCGTCTTGGCGACCAGGTGTTGTTCACCAACCCCGCCAGCGGCCGCCGCTTCTCGGCGCTCATCACCGCCTCCGGCCCGGTGGTCGATCTGCCGTGACCAAAAAAATGAATAGCCACGCTGTTTGGACAAACTTTTCACAGCCCCCTCGAATTAATGCGTACGGCAACCGCAACCCAAGGAGTTCATCATGTCGGCCGTAGGTTCAATCGTCACCAATACCGGCGCATTAGAGGCGCTGAATGCCATCTCGAATACCGCTAGCGCCAACAACTCGCTGGAGAGCCAGCTCTCAAGCGGCCTGTCGATCAACTCCCCGGCCGATAATCCGGCGGGTTACATCACCGCGCAGGGCTTCACCTCCCAGCTTAATGGTCTGACCCAGGCGATCTCGAACGCCAACCAGGGTGTCAGCCTCCTGCAAACCGCGCAGGGTGCCATCACCCAGCAGATCGGCGTGGTCCAGCAGCTCAACTCCATCGCCGTGCAGGCCGCCAATGGCACGCAAACCCCGGCGGAATCGCAGTCGCTGCAAAGCCTGGTCAGTCAGCTTACCGGCCAGGTCAACACCATCGCGACACAGACGCAGTTCAACAATATCAGCCTGTTGAACGGCGCTTTCTCCGGCGTGCAGTTTCAGGTCGGCGCCAATGAAGGCCAGACACAAACCCTCACCATCGCCAACCTGCAATCCAGCGCCATCGGTTTGAACAGATCTTCGGCCTCCGCCGCAATTTATAAAAACTTCGGCAGCGGCGGCGGCGTGGTCACCACCGGTACGGCGACCGCCCTGCCCACCACGGGCGCCTTCACCGTCTCCACAGCCACGACGCCATTGTCCATCACCGGCGCCTCCGGCAAAACCGCGACTGTGGCGGTGGGCTCAACAACGGAATCCGCCGCAACGCTTGCCACCGCCATCAACAACGTCGCGGGCACGACAGGCGTACAGGCCCAGGCAACCACAACGGCCACCTTCGCGCTCAGCAACACCACCGCTGGCAGTGGCTTTGCCTTCACCATCCAGGCTGACAAGGGCGGCGGGGCAGGCACGATCGGCGCGGCGCAGTCCATCGTCGCCTCCAGCGCCGCGCAGGTCGTCTCACAGGTCAATGGCAGCAGCTCGACCAGTGGAATCACCGCGTCGCTCAACACGGCGGGCGATCTGGTGCTCACCCAGGCCAGCGGCGATAATATCGACATCACGGCGGTGAAAGCGGGCGTGTACACGCCGGTTGGCGGCACCACGGCGGGTGTTCCCGCGGGCACCATCACCGGCAACGCCACCACGCCCACATCGGCCCTGATCCAGGGGCAGGTGCAGTTCCAGTCCAGCGGCGCGTTCTCGGTCAAAAATGGCTCAGAAATCGGCCTGAAAACCGCCTCGACGCTGACCGCGCTCTCGTCGATCAATGTCAGCACCACCGCCGGGGCCAACACCGCCATCAACGTCGTTAAATACGCGCTGGCGGCCCTGAACAACCAGGGCGGGCAGCTCGGCGCGGTGCAGCAGGCGTTGGGGGCAAATATCAACAACCTCAACACCACCAGCCAGAACCTTACCTCGGCCTTGGGCGTGGTGCAGGACGCGAATATCCCGTCCGTCGCGAATAAACTGACCGAAGCCCAGATCCAGGCGCAATCGGGCGTCGCGGCGCTTAAATCCTCGACCCAGCTACAGCAATCCTATCTGTCGCTGCTGCCGTAAGATTAATCTGAATTCGCCGGGGCAAAAGGCTCCGGCGAAACCGGCTTCACGTCTTCGTCTTTCCCATAAAGGCGTAAACAATACCTCCCGGCTTCAGGAGCAAGCATGTCCACGGTCAGTTCCCTCAGTTCCGCCTCGATCTCATCGGCGATCAAAACCGACCAGGCACGGCTGCAAAAACCAGTCACCGCCTTACAGACCGAGGCAACCGCAGATCAGGCGCAAATCTCCGCCTGGGGCACCATAAAAGGCTCTGTGTCCTCACTTTCCAGCGCGCTCGGCGGTATCTCAAACCTCTCCACCGCCACGGCGCTGAAAGCCACGAGCAGCAACACCGCCACCGCCACCGCCACCGCTGCGGCCTCCGCCGTGGCCGGAACCTATAATCTGACCCACATACAACTCGCCAAAACGCAGGAAATCTATTCCGCTGTCAAAACATCGGCCAGTGCGAATCTGGGCAGCGGCGCCACCGGCTCGCTGAACTTCACACTCTCGAATGGCAAGGCTGAGCAGGTACAAATCCCCACCGCCAACCAGACCCTGACCGGCATTGCGGCGGCGATCAATGCCAAAGCCGGCGGCGTGCAGGCCATCGTCATCGGCACCAGCAGCGGGGCGCGGCTGGTGTTACAAAGCTCCGCCCCCGGCAGCGGCAACGGCTTTACCTTCACTGGCACTGGCGGCCTGGCCACGCTGAATTACGCGGGCGCTTCCGGCGGCGGCTCATTCTCGCTCGCCCAGGGCGCTAAAAACGCCTCGTTTGACATAAACGGCGTGCCTGTCACCAATGCGGGGAACACCATCACCAGCGCGGTCTCCGGTCTGACCATCACGCTCGCCGCCTCCGGCAGCACCAATGTCGCGGTCGCGTCCTCAGCGGGTGGCATATCCGGAGCCCTTTCCAGCGTTGCCAGCAATCTGAGCGCCGCCATCGCCGCCATCGGCAAACAAACAGCCTTCGTGCCCGCCGCCTCGGCCACGCTCACCTCCAGCGCCACAGCGGCAAAATCCGGCCCGCTGCTCGGTAATTTCACGGCCACGGATTTGTCGTATCAATTGCTCGGCGCGGTCTCGGGTGCGGCCGCCAGCGGCATGTCCGCCAATGCCATCGGCTTCAGCGTCTCGGCCCAGGGCGCGGTCACCTTTAACGCCGCCAATTTTAACACCGCCTATGCCGCCAACCCGAAGGCCGTCACCGCGCTGATCGGCAAAATCTATGCCGGGCTGAACACCCTCACCTCGGCGGCTCTGGGCAGCGCGACAGGCAGTGGGACCAGCACAAAATCAACGGGCGAAATTGCGGCGCAGACAAATTCGTTACAAAACGAGATCACCTCGCTCAACACCCAGGCCACACAGATCGAGCGTGACAACAGTGCGGCGCTGAACATTCTCGTTCAGCAATACACCGCGGCGGAAACGGCCTCTAACGCGGCGCAGATCTCACAATCCTATCTCAGCGTCTTCACCAACACATCAAGCGGAACCAGCAGCGGCTGAGTTTTTAACGGGAACTTGTCATGGACCAATCCACCCAATACCGGGCTGCCATGTTCGACGGCCAGGCCGACCTTTCCTGGATCCGCCAGGGATGGCGCGGCTTACGTCTATATGGTCGCCGTGCGCGCGCCGCGATTATGGCAGATGATGTCGTTATAAAAGCGGCCATGATCGCCCGCGCCGATGAATTGCTGAATTTACTGACCGGCATTCTTGATGACACGCAGCCCGCCGGGCTTGGTCCCGCACTTATGACCATATATTCAGCCTTGCGTTTCGCACTGCTGCGCGCCAACATCGAAAATAACATTGACGCCCTCGACGATTTTGAAGCTGCCCTGGCGATCCTTGACCGTGACCTGATATCATCATCTGAAAGCACGATAGCCGCATGACCAACGCGATCTCATCACTCCCGACCCTGCCCTTGGTGCCGGACACAGCAGCCCACCCCACCGGCAAGCCGCCGCCCGGCGCCGATGCCCCCACCGCTGGCCCCGCCGCCGCCCAGGCCGAGGCCGCCACGATCAGCGTTGCCGCCCAGGTCACCACGCAGATGTTAAACGCCGCGCGTGATTCCGCTGGCATAGACCACGCCGCCGTCAACAAAATCCGCACCGCCCTGCAAAATGGCCAGTATAATGTGACACCTGAGACTTTGGCGCAGGCCATCGCGACGGTATTGAAAGAAACCAAATAATGCATTTCGCCGGGCAGTTCCGTCCCATCGAACCGTCTGCCCCGTTTGCGCCATCGGCACCGCTGGCCGCGATCCTCCAAAGGGGGCTCGATCTCGTCGAGGATCTTAGCGTCAAACTTCAGACATTAGACGGTCTTTTGCTTACAGGCCGCCCGCCGGAAATTTCCGAGGCCGCTGCGATTGTTGAGACCACGCTGCACGCCGCAACGCCCGCTTTCGCTGAGATTGCGCAGACCATGGGGCATCTGGGGGCGAGCAACCTCGCCGCCGCTGCCGCCCAGCTACGTGAGATTGAGGAGCAGCACGCGGCGCAGTTGGCAGAATCTTTGCGCTTTGCCCTGGCGCGCTTTGCCAAACGCTCGGTCAGCGCCAATCGGCGCGCCCGACAGCTCAATCGGGGCCTCAACGCCGCCCTTAACACATTACAGGCGCTCGGCGTCCAGGAAAGCGGACGGTTGATCGCCGAGGCGTGACCTGCGCCGCACGTTCGAACATCGGGTCGTATTAAAAAACCCTGGACCACACGGCCCGTGCTATTTATGCCAGGGCATGGCGCCGGATCAGGTCAACACAATTCCCTTCGCTGCGTTTTGCGATGAAACCACGCGGCAATCTGGTCTGCGCGCGGCCATCACCGCGGCTTACCGGCGGTCGGAGATTTCGTGCATCCAGGCCCTGTTGCCCGCCGCCACGCTGACCACGCCTGAAAAGCCGCGCACGCGCGCCACCGGAACACACCTCATCACCGCCGCGCGCGCCGGGCCTGCACCCGCCGGTGCCGCCGCCCTGATCCGTGAATATGCACTCTCAAGTGCTGAAGGCGTCGCGCTGATGTGCCTGGCCGAGGCCCTGCTTCGCATTCCCGACATTGCCACCCGCGACGCGCTGATCCGCGATAAAATCAGCGGCGGCGATTGGCGCGCGCATCTGGGCGGCAACCGCGCCCTGTTCGTCAACGCCGCCACCTGGGGGCTGGTGATCACCGGACGGCTGACCTCTGCGGGGGACGACCCGACGCTTGGCAACGCGCTCACCCGATTGCTGGCGCGCGCAGGCGAACCCGTGATCCGCAAAGCCGTCGATCTCGCCATGCGGCTGATGGGCAACCAGTTTGTGCTCGGCGAGACCATCGAAAAAGCCCTCGCCCACGCCCGCACCCGCGAAGCCAGCGGATTTCGTTATTCCTACGATATGTTGGGTGAGGCCGCCCTCACAGCCAATGATGCAGCCCGGTACTTCGCCGCTTATCACCATGCCATTATCGCCATAGGGGCGGCATCGCAGGGGCGCGGTATTTATGAAGGCCCCGGCATTTCAATCAAACTCTCCGCCCTGCACCCGCGCTACACGCGCCGCCAGAAAGCCCGCGTGCTGGCGGAACTTCAACCGCGTTTGACCAGCCTCGCCATGCTCGCGCGGGCTTGCGATGTCGGCTTTAACATCGACGCGGAGGAGACCGACCGGCTCGACCTTTCGCTCGACCTTTTGGAACATCTTTGCACCCTGCCGGGCCTCGCAGGCTGGCACGGCATCGGCTTTGTCGTGCAGGCGTATCAGAAACGCGCGCCGTTCGTACTGGATTTCTGCATAGACCTCGCGCGCCGCACGGGCCATCGGCTTATGATCAGGCTGGTCAAAGGCGCTTATTGGGATGCCGAGATCAAACGCGCCCAGGAGGGCGGGTTCGATGATTTTCCGGTTTTTACGCGCAAAATCCACACCGACATCTCGTATCTCGCCTGCGCCCGTAAACTGCTCGCCGCGCGAGACACAATCTATCCGCAATTTGCCACGCATAACGCCCTGACCATCGCCGCCATTCACGCGATAGGGACCGTCGCCGATACTCACGCGATGGGTGCCGGGGACGATTATGAATTCCAGTGCCTGCATGGCATGGGCGAGGATTTATACGCCCAGGTCATCGGCCCCGGTCACCTCAACATCCCGTGCCGGGTTTATGCACCGGTCGGCGGGCACGAAACGCTGTTGGCCTATCTGGTGCGCCGCCTGCTGGAAAACGGCGCGAATG
>JAQNCU010000417.1 GCA_029077775.1 Acidocella sp.
CCGCAAGAAACCGCCTGCGTCGATCGGCCTGGCGCGGTTTATTTCGTACCGATCCTGTTCGGCATCATTGGCGGTTTTATGGTAGCCGTGCTGGTGCTTCCAGCATGGTTTGTACGGCGATAAGGTCCTGTATGATCCAGCAAGGCCGCAAGAAACCGCCTGCGTCGATCGGCCTGGCGCGGTTTATTTCGTACCGATCCTGTTCGGCATCATTGGCGGTTTTATGGTAGCCGTGCTGGTGCTTCCAGCATGGTTTGTACGGCGATGAGGAGGTTTTGAAATGGCGCTTGGCGTTCGTTCCAGTAAATGGAACTTCAAAACTGCCGGCAGTGGCGGCATCAATATTGACATCTTCGCCGCATCTGGCGGCCAGATTGTCATGCTTGATCCACGAAAAAACCTGGAGCGGTTCAACTATGGCGGGATCGGCGCCGGTGCGGGCTTTGGCATAAAATTGCCCCGGATTGGCAAGCTCGAAGTGAATGCGATCGGACACAGCATTGCAGGCACAGTGGCTCCCATGCCCTGGTGGAATACGGGCAAGATTTTTATGACAGCCGAATTCAACGGCGCTGAATTGACGCGTCCGGACTTCACTGGCGCCTGTTTGTTTACGGAGATAAATGTTGGCGTCATCGAAGGCGTCTCTGCGACGGGCATGCTTATGGGCATCGATCCTGATGCAGTCGCGGTGTTAGGTGCTTCGGTTCTTACTGGAATGGACTTGTTTATGTTCCTTCGCCACCCTGCTATTTCACCAAAGGCTTTGCTTGTCATGGGCGGCCGAAATGTCGGCATTCAGGCTGGTGCAGGTGTTGCTGGATACCTTGGTATCGTCACGTGATCCTGCGTGCGTGACCGATCGCCCTAAAGCCGTACAACATTTTTACCCCATGCTCTTTGCGTCGTTCCATAGCCCCGAGCGGTTTACGCCAGAGCGAGCGCAGCGCGGGAGCGCCGTAGGCCGCCGCGTAGCGGCGTCTGGCGTAGGTGTTTAGGCTGCTCCAGCCTTGGTCAGAGTTATCCACAGGTCAAGACGTTTCAAGGTTTTATATATGTTTTAAAGGTTTTAGGCTGAAAAAAGCTAATCTCTTTTTTTGAATCAATATGTTATTTGTATGGAAGGTGGGTAATAGACGGAGATTGGTGGGTAATCGACGGACCTACGTGGGTAATAGACGGGGCTGGGTGGGTAATAGACGGGCTATCCACAACCTAATCGAATCAGAAGGGGAAGGCCTCGGGGGGAGCTTGCACACGACTGGGAAACGTCCGCGAATATTCCGTCTATTACCCACCTACTATCTGGACCGGTTCGATCGACGAAGCTGCGTCTCGATAGGCCATAAGTAGTGTTGGCCCCTCTTTACCCGGAACTTCGCTTAAACAGTATTCAGGTAGGTCGTTGACTACGATCAGGCCCCGCAGGATGCGGCAGAACTCCTTGAAGGTGCCGGCGCTACCGCTGCGTTCATAGATCGTGCGGAACGCCCACCGGGCCTCCCCCTTCCCTGCTGCTCGGCGAGCAACGCGATAGAGAAAGCGGCCGATGCCTGGCTCGATTAGGAAGAACGCAGGATGAACCGTCAGGACTTCCGGGTTCTCGGCCTCAACAACCTCGCGGTAGATCCATCCCGGTATCTCAACCTCCACCATCGCAACACGACCGGTATCGGCATAGGAAACCGTCTTGTAGTTGCCAATTAGTCCTTCGGCCTGCGCCTCGCGCATGAGGCGGCTACCACGCCCCTTTCTCGTCGTCCTGACGATCTTGATGGTGGTGTTCTTGAGGCGATCTAAAGCACTCTCGATTTCCTCATACTGACGACCGCCATCCGCGCGCCTGCAGAATTTCAGGATTTCAGAGACGTGCGGACGAAAGGCTAGGCCAGGCTTTTCTCCACGCCCGTTGCGGTGTCGGTTCATTGCTTCGGTGAGATGGGAGATTGCCATCAACACAATATCGTAATCCCAGACCGAAGCCATGCCATCCGGGCCGGCTTTGACTTCCACATAACCGTCCGTCAGATCGTAGCGGATTGTCTCTCCTGCCCTCTTGTCTTTTTTTGATAAACGAAAAACAGCCACATCCATGATGGAACGGCTGTCTTTGGTTGCAACATCATAAAGCGTGGGCACAAAGAAGTCGGCCTGTTCATCGCCAGGCGGAGGCCGTCTCAAGCTTGATTTCGTCCTTTCTTCTGCGTCGGTGGCAAGTCTGGCACGGTTTGAGGCCTGGCTCACCTGCAACGGATTGGGGGCAATATATTGGAGCAGTTCTGCTGGCACGTCCCCAAGCACATACCAACTCTTGCGCTGAACATCCCACTGCGCGCCATGCCGTTTGGCATGGTCCTTCTTGTCAAAGTCGATGTTCAGATAGGTGCGTGGACGCCGCGTGGCGCGCTCATGGCTCATATCAGCTCTCTTGCGGCAACCTCACCGCAATCCTGCGGCAATCTTGCTGCATGCTTTTAATGTTGGGCTTCATAGGCATCCAAGGCTCGCTCTAGTAACTCCACTAACTTGAGACCATCGCGCTCGGCGATGTCCCGCAGCCGATTGTCGAACGCGGGGCTAACTCGCGTCGCAAAAGGCAAAGTCCGGTTTGTGCGCCGCATGGTACGAGCGTCACGTCGCCGGGGTGCATCTACCGGAACAACTTCGACGGGTAAGGGGAGGGG
>JAQNCU010000418.1 GCA_029077775.1 Acidocella sp.
AAGTACGATGCTGAAAAATTCGATCTCGATTGAATTGAATTTCGTTGAAATCGCGGTATTCGCAGGTTTTTACGAAATATTTTAATAAAAACGAGGTTTTTGTCTTGCAAAAAAGAGAGAGGTACAATATTTGGCTCTTAGGAATGGTGATCTTGCAAGTGTCGCAAGCATTTGAGGTCGAATTCCAGCGCGCCGGACGCAATCCGGTCCAGAAGCGGCTGACCGGTGTGGTACCAACACACCGACCAGCCTGGCCAGCACACGTGAGACAAGCACATGCAACAGGTTAATGCGACTGAGAGTCCGTCTCGAATCGGTTTGTCAACGAGCTAGCCTTCGTAGCAGCAGGATAGCTGAAGCTGCGTAGAGGAAGGCTTCAGCCGAGGCGATGGTAGCCTCGACATCCTTGGCGAGACGGCGGTTGCGGTTGATCCATGCAAAGAACCGCTCGACCACCCAGCGGCGGGCATGGACGGCAAAACCGACTTGGCCTTCCGGCTTGCGCACGATCTCGACGCGGATCGAACTGGCCGATGCAACCCGCGGCCCCTGATATCCCGCATCGGCGAACGCGAGTTGCACGAATGGCCAACTGGCACGTGATGCACGCAGCAGCGGGCCGGCGCCGTCGCGATCCTGAATATCGGCCGCGTGGGCCTGGAGCTTGAGCGCCCGGCCATCGGTGTCCACCAGCGCGTGCCGTTTGCGACCTTTGATCTTCTTGCCGCCATCATACCCCCGCACACCACCGCTTTCTGTCGTCTTGACGCTTTGACTATCGATGACGGCGGCACTGGGGCTCGCCTCGCGTGCCACCCGTTCGCGGTCCTGCATGACCAAGTGATGGTTGATGGTTTCCCACGTTCCACCGTCGCGTAGCCGGGCGAACCAACGATACACGGTGCGCCACGGCGGGAAGCTTTCCGGCATCAACCGCCACCCAATGCCACCGCGCAACACGTAGCAGATGCCGTTGACGATTTCCCGCATCGGATACGCACGTTTCCGGCCGCAATCGGCTTCGGCCGGCAGAAAAGGTGCGAGGATTTTCCATTCCCCATCGGTCAGGTCGCTTCCATAACGCAGTCCATCGCGGCTATGCTGCCGTCGGGTGGTCGGGGTCCACATCAAGGTCTCGTCCAAAGTGTTGCAACCTTGCCGAACCACGATTTGCCCCGGCCGCCCAGCCCCCTAAATGATCATGTCGGAGGCGTTTCGAGACAGCCTCTCTCATGTTCGCCATTTCAAGCTGCAGGCGTGAAAATACTTTGCCTCTTTTTGTAAGCTTTTTCAGCGCGGCCGCCGCTGGGAAGGGCAGGAGGCACGATCATGAAACGACGGTTGATCATTCTCTGATACGCGGGTTGGTTACCGCCGGACCTGTGATGCGTCGCGGAGCTTCCTCGGTCTAAAATCCAGCGTCGGATAAGATCCGGCTGATAGAGGCTACGAGGGTTCTCCTGGCCGTGATCGTGCCTCCGGCCTTGCCCAGCTTTGGATATATGGTTGCGGTGGTGAACTCCTTTCTTGGCAAGATGTTCGATGTCAGTGAGAAGGTATCAGGTTGCTGGCGGCTGCACTTGATTGGCGATCGCCCAAACAAACCCCGTCAGTTCGCGCGCGATCGCGGTGGTTATCACCGTGGTCAACTTTCCGGCACGGGCAAACTTGCGGTACCGGCGGCACAGTCGTTCCTGCGCTTTCCATGCAATGTCGCGGACCGGCTTGGTGAGCTTCTCCTGACGGATCAGCTGTGCGCGGCCGATCCGGGCCGGGAACCGGTAACTCCAGGCGGCCTCGATCAGCATGCGCCTTGCCGCCTCATTGCCAGCCTTGGTGATACCGCCTTGGCGCCGCTTGGCGCCGCTGGAGTTTTCAGATGGAACCAAGCCAAGAAATGCCATGAGCTGCGTTGGCTTGGTGAAGCGGGTGATATCGCCAAGTTCGGCAACCAGTGTTGCCGCTGCCACCATTGCCACGCCGCGCAATGCCTGAAGTGCCTGTACAACCGGTGCGAGAGACCATGTCGGTAGTGCCGCCTCGATATGCGCCTCCAGACGATCCAGCCTGGCGCTCGCCGCATCCACCGTTTCGATGCAATCCTCAAGAACGATATAATGCACCGATTGCTCGAACTTCAGCCCGGCCAGCCAACGCCGGTGAAGATGCGTCCATGCCTTCTGACCGTAATGGCAGCCCTGGCGCAACAGGAACCCCGATAGTTGCTGGCGTGCCTTGCGTAACGTGCGCACCGCCGCCAGACGGGCTCGAACCAGATCACGCATCGCCTCGTGCGCCTGATCAGGCACCCAAACCGCTGTCAACTCACCGGCGCGGTGCAGCTTCGCGAGATTGTTGGCATCGCGGCGGTCAGTCTTAATCCGGTCGCCGGGCTTTTTGGGGATCAACGATGGTGCCACCACGATGCATTCGTGACCCGCCGCGGTGATCTGCCGTTGGATTCCGTAGCCGCATGGGCCTGCCTCATAGCAGAACCGCAGGTCGCGACCGCTGCTGCCTACCTTGGCAATCAGCTTCTTCAACGCGGCTGGCGTGTTCGCGATCGTTCCATAATCACGCACCTCCTTCCGCAGGCCCGACTCAGCAACAGCAACGGCTATCGTATTTTTGTGCACATCGAGGCCAATGTAAGTGATAAGCTTCGCCATGACTCGTCTCCTATG